>DATBFX010000034.1:0-6480 GCA_036558305.1 Thermomicrobiales bacterium
TCGGCAGCAGCCAGGCGCCGAATCCCTGCGATGCCGCCAGGAGCTCACCCGCCAGCTTCAGCGTCGCCGACAGCGCCACGTCGCCGAGCGTGATGGTCGAACCGCCACTCATGTCCGTGCCGTCGCCGACCGGTCCGACGCCCAGCTCCTTTTTCACCCACCCCCAGAGGTTGCCCGCCCACTCCTTGAGCCGGTCCCCGAGGTCCAGGTACCCGACGGCGGCGATCGGGCCGAGGAGGATCCCGATCCCCACGGCGGTGAGCGCCTCCTTCAGGCCGACGTGATCGGTGAACCACCCCCACAGGTCTTTCGCGCCGCCGAGGATGCCGTCGCCGAGCGACAGGAGCCCCTTGACCGCGATCCTGCCGAGGTCGATCCCGGCGCCGGCGATCTGGCGCGCCTCGTCGCCCAGCCGGTCGAAGAGCTCGTCGAAGCCGCCCGCCCGGAAGCCGCGCACGAGGTCGCCGACCGAATCGGCGATGGTCCCGAAGGCGCGTGCCGTGCCCTGGAGCGGCGCCGGAAGGTCGGTGAAGAGTTGGCTGACCGACTTCCCGGCGTCGAAGGCCTGCGCCAGCCCCCGGCCGAAGTCCGCGAGGAAGCTCGCCGCCTTGGTGCCGATCTCGACCACGCTGCCGATGCCGTTGCCGATCATCGTCAGCATGAACCAGAGATCGCCGCCGATGCCCGCGCCGAACAGGTCGCGGATCGTCTCCTTTAGGACGCCGAGCATCGCGTTGAACGGCGAGACGCCGTTGGCGGTCAACTCGTCGAAGGTGGCGAAGAGTCCGTTCGCCCAACTGAGCAAGTCGGTCCCGAGCGGCAGCAGCTTCTTCCCGATCGTCGCTTCCAAGTCCTCGATGTTCGCGTGGAAAGTCCGGCCCGCGTTCGCCGCGCCGTCGGCGGTCCGGGCGAAGTCGCCCTGCGCCGTCGTCGTCTGTTCGAGGATGAGTTGGTACCGGGCCGCCGCCTTCTCCTGCTCGGTCAACTGCTGGGCACTGGTTTTGCCGGTCATCGCCATCGCGCGCTGCTGGACGGTCGCCTCGTTCAAGAGGACGCCGTACTTCCTGAGCGGCTCCTCCTCGCCGACCAACCCCGACTGCAGGTCCTGCAAGACGTCGTCGACCTCGAGGTTGTTGAAACTGGCCAGGTCGGCGGCGAGTTGGACCGTCGTCTCGCCCATGTCCGCCGCGGCGCCCTGGGTGAACCCGATCCCCTCGAAGAGGTTGCCGAAGCTCGCCGTCGTCTCGATCGCCGCCTGACGGGAGAGCCCGAGCTTGCCGGCGGCGTCCTGCGCCCAATCGCCGACCTGGCCGGCGATCGTTTCGCCGAAGACTTGCATCGACTTGGAAAGCGTCTCGTTCAGGTCGCTGGCGGCGTCGAACAGACCGCGCCCGATGTCGAATCCCTTGCCGGTCGCGAGCGTGGCGAGTTCGGCACCGACGGTGCCGGCGGCGATGCTCCAGGCGCCGGCGAACCGGCCGGCCGAATGCTCCGACGACTCGGCGAAGTGGTCGACGCGGTCGCCGACGTCGTCGATCGCGCGGACGACGTCGCTTTGCCCTTCCTCGGCGAACCGGACCCGGAGACTCGCGGCATCGACCGTCATCGCTTACCCCCCGCTGGCCTCTTGCCGGACGTGCTCGCGCGCCTCCGCTTCGGCGTCCTCGGCGATCAGCGCCCACAGTACCCAAAAGAACGGTTGTTCGGCCAACGCCCACGGTGGTACGCCCAGAAACCGCGCTGCCCGCACGATCGGATACCAGTCGGGGCACCTCGCCTCCGAGTGGCTGGGGTAGGTCAGGTGGAGCTTGAGCCCTCGTCGGATGCGGGACTGGTCGCTTTTCCCATGCTGAAGTCGTCGCGGATGGCCCTCTCGACGAGGGCCATCAGCGGCAACCCGAGCGATTCCAGGTTCTCCCGCGTCACCGGGAACGGTTCCCCGCCCTCGGCGATGTCCCAGCCGGAGATCAGCATCGTCAAGAGGTCCGCCGTCGCCCCGATCTGGTCGGCGGCGAGCGCCTCGCCCAGACCGGCGTTGACCGTCGCCGTGAAGCGGTCCGGCCGGTAGCGGACGAAGAACCGATCCTCGTCCGCCTCGCCGAAGACGATCGCGACGGACCGCTCCCGCCGCGCAAACAGTTCGCTCAACTCGATCGGCTTGCGCTTCGTCGCCGTGCCCGTGTCAACCAACGCGTTGCCCCTCTCCGATACCCAACCCGGCCGGAGCCGTCCCCCGGCCGCGAATGTCCTACGACGCGCCGCCGGCGTCGCCACCGTCGACCATGACGATCCCGCCCGGAACCTTGCCGTTGCCCGCGGTCGCCCGCTGCGCCGCCGCCCGGACTCGCACCCGGTGCCGCAAGGCGTCGGTCGCCTCGATGACGGCTGCCAGTTCCTCCGGCGTCGGTGCCTGGCAGCCGGCCGGCTGATCGACCGAGATCGTGAAGCCATACGGGCCGTAGTCCATGAGGAACCGTTCGAGGCTGTCGAGTTGGAACCGCCGCCCATCCGGGTGCTCGATCTGGAACGCCATCGCCCCTGCTCCCATCACCGCACCCCGCTTCCGGCGCACCCGGCGCACGCGCCGCCGTCCGGGACCGCCGACCCGCACCGCTCGCACAACCCGGTCGCCCGCGGCGGCCGGGCCACCGCCTGACTGCCCAAGGTCGCCGCGGCCGGCCGGCACGCGGGGCAATCGCGCCAGACCCCGCGGACGACGTCGTCCCGCGTCGCTTCGAATGCCCGGCCGCAGCTGCGGCACGCCGTCTCGACGCTCATGTCTGCCTACCGCCGCCGCAGATCGTCGCCGGCGACCGCGACGACTCGTGCGCCGTGCTGGAGGCGGCTCACGGTCCGCTCGCCGATGACCCGGGCCAGCGTCCCGAGGCTGTGGTTCGACGTCGCGATCGTCGGGCGTTGATTGACGTAACGGCCGTCGACCAGGGCGAAGAGGCGCTCCCGAACGAACGGCGTGTCCCGAGCCTCAGCGCCGAGGTCATCGAGAACCACGAGCCCGACGCGGCTTAGCCGATCGAGTTCATCGCGGCCGTTGCTCGCGTGAGCCTCCTGGAGCCATCGCGGCACGGTGACCAATTCCCACGTAAGGTCGGTCTGGAGAAAGATGTCAGCCGAGATAGCAATGGCTTCGGCCGTCTTACCGCAGCCGGTGCCGCCGATCAGCACCAAGTTTTGACCCTCGGACTCCCAGAGCCGCGCATCTCGCCAGGCGACCACCTCGGCAACCAGGCGCGGATTCGGGCAGCCGTCGTGCGAGATCGAGCGATAGCGCGGTGGCACGATCGATCGCCACAATTCGGAACGGCGCTTTCGCCGTTCCGCCAACGCCCCGGCCGGGCACGGACACCAACCGCCGCCCCAGTCCTCGCGCCGCCCGGTGTCGCCGCAGTATCGGCAGGGGCTTCCGTAAGGATCTCCGTCTTGGTCCTGCGCCCGATCTGCTGGCGGAGCTCCGGCACGAGTCTCGATTTTCGGAAGGTATTCGCTGGCGCGCTTCATGGTCGCCCTCCGTGTCCCGGTTTTGCCCAGTCGCCCCACGCGTCCGGTGCATGCCGATCGACCATCGCCGGCGCCCCGTTGCTCGCGGCTGGCCGCGCCGAATCAACCTCGTCCTCCCATCGGCGGTCACGAAGCCATCGGTGCAGGTCCGGAATGAATCCCGCCAGCCACTGCGCTCCCAGCCGCTGCCGCTCGATCGCCGCCAAAATTTCGGCACGCAAGCCCTCGCTCGGATTGATTTTGCGCCATTGTTCCTGGGCGAGTTTTTTGTTCACTTTTTTTGGGAACGCCACCCAGACAGGGTCGAACGATGCCGACCGATCGGCACCGTTCCGCCGCGATCTTCCCCCCGTGGGGAGGGAGCAGGTAGCCTCAGAACCGGAAGCGGCGCCGTTCCCCGAAGGGCGTTCGTCGTCGATCGGTTCGCCATTCGAGTGAGGGGGAGGCGCGTCAGCGCTGGGGGCGTTTTCGCCCCCCCTCCCAGAGGGAGGCACGAAGGGGAAAGGGTTAAGGGTTAAGGGGTGGCCGGGATCGTGCTGGCCATGGTTCGGTCTTGATTGTGCATCGGGCGAGTCCGATGCAAGCCCAGGACAAGCACCGGACTCGCCCGGTTCCGGAACCTCGCTGGCCGGTTCTTTTTGGTGCGGAGTCTGATGTCGGCCGAAGGCTGGGATTGAGATGCACCGATATCCGCCGCGCTCGTACCTGACGATCAGGCCGTGGCTGGCGAGTTGGGAGAGCAGATCGTCGATGTTGCAATCATCGTACGGGAGGATTTCAGCCTTTAGCTTCTTCGGGCGATCGAAAAGCAGGCCGCGGCGATCGGCATGGCACCAAAGACCGGCGAAAAGCAACCGTGCAAGGGGTTCGCAGTCGGCAAGCTCATCGCTCGTGAAAAAACCGGGTTTGATGTTTCGCGTCCGCGCCATACCTGCGACCCATTAGGCAACCGCTGGCCCGATTGTTCCCGTCGGCGCGAAAATCGTTCCGAAGGTTGCTAATCCGCCCACGACCCGATCCGATCCCTTAGGCAACCGCCGCAAACGCTTGTGCGCCGTTCTGCGTGCCCCTCAACTCCTCCACGAAACGATCAAGGTCGGTGACCGGGATTCGAGTCGATCGACCGATCTTGACCGGCCGCAGCCGCCCCTCGGCGATGAGTTTCCAAAGCGACGAACGCGCGATCCCGAGCATTTCAGCCGCCTCCTCCGAAGTCACCAGCAGCCGGGCGTTGCCCTCCATCAAGTCGCTCCTCTCCGTCCTTGACCGTCCATCGACGTTCGCCTAAGATAAGCGTAGGCGAAGCGGCGGTCGGTGTAAAGACGTCATAAACACACATTTGCGAAGATGGAGGACATTTTGGCGAAACGGGACTTGCGTGCGCGAAAGATCGACGGCGATGTGCAGGCCGCCATCGAAGAACTCGCCCTCCAGGGCTGGGGCGGGACGCAGATCCGCACCGAGCTCTCCCGGCGGGAGCAGTTCGGGGGTCGGCTTCCGACCGTGCGGACGGTGCAGTCGATCGTCCGCGAGATCGCTCCACGCGACGGCTCCGGCGAGTGGTCGCCGCTCAAAGCCGACCCGGAATCCGCGGCGCTGGCGCTCGACGCGCTTGCGGCGGTCGTCGAGTCGTCGGAGGGAAGAATTCGGTCGCTCACGGTGGCCGAAGCCGAGCGAATCTCGGCCCTGCGGACGATGCGACCCGATTTGCCGCCCTGGGACGCCTGGTTCCTGGCACGCACCTACCTCGCGCGGGAACCGCACGGCGATCCCGTCGACGACCTAGACGCCTACTTGGCGTTTGCGCCCTGGCGCGACGATGAGTCATTCGAGCGGTATCTCTCGGCGACAGACGCCGGCTGGGTGACGTCATCGCCGATGGTGCTGCTGCATCACTTCATCCAGCGGCGCGGCGGCGCCGTTGCGCGGACGGAGGATGGCGAGGTGCTCGGCGTCGTGGCGGACACGGCGCAACAGTGGGCCGAGCGACCGGCGTGGTTGCGTCGGCGATCGAAGGGCCAGGAGGGGTAAACTTGGGCAAGCGAGGCAACGGTGAGGGCAGCATCTACCAGCGTAGCAAGGACGGACGGTGGGTCGGTGCCCTCACGCTTCCAACCGGCAAGCGCAAAGCCGTCTACGGTGCGACCTACGAAGAGGCGAGGAGCAAGCTGCGTCAGGCGGAACGCGACCAGGAGCGCGGGCTGGACCTCTCGGCAAAACCCCAGACGGTCGCCCAATTCCTCACCGACTGGCTGGAGAACACCGCGCGGCCGACGATCCGGCCCAAGACCCACCACAGCTACGCTCAGTTGATCCGGCTCCATCTTGTCCCGGCGCTCGGTCGGATCCAACTCGCGAAACTGACGCCACAACACGTCCAGAAACTGATGGGCGAGATGACGGCCAAGGGGCTCTCGCCGCGGACGGTTCAGTACGCCCGGGCGATCCTGCGCCGCGCCCTCGGGTACGCGCTCAAGTGGGGGCTGGTGACCCGCAACGTCGCGACCCTAGTTGACCCACCGCGATCCGTCAAGAAACCCGTCCGGCCCCTCACGGGAGACCAGGCCCGCACCTTCCTTGCCCACCTCAGGGGTCGGGACGATCGCCTGTGGCCGTTCTTCACCACGGCTGTCCTGACCGGACTCAGGCAGGCCGAGCTCCTAGGTCTGCGCTGGTCGGACGTCGACCTTGCCGCCGGGAGCCTGCGGGTAACCGCGACGCTACAGCGAATCGACCGCGAGTGGCGATTCGTCGAGCCCAAGACGCGCCGCAGCGCCCGGACCCTTTCGCTCCCATCGGCAGCGGTCGCCGCCCTGAAGGCGCAGCGAGTCCGTCAGCTTGAAGAGCGCCTCGCGTACGGAGAGGGGTGGCAGGACATCGGGTTGGTGTTCACGACCCCGAAGGGCACGCCGCTCGAACCGTCGAACCTCAGCAAGCGCCTCCACGGGCTTCTGAAGAGCGCTG
>DATBFX010000035.1:0-6408 GCA_036558305.1 Thermomicrobiales bacterium
CGGGCACGGGGCACCTCCAAGGCGAACATCGGTTGGCTTGCACCCCGATTGTCGCCGGTCTCCGTGCCCCGTTCCATCCGCGTTCCGCCCCCGGTCGCCGCTCCCACGCCCCACCCGCTACCCCCTGTCCGCTCCTGAACCGGTGCGCGGGAGAGGGGGGTGATGGGGTCGTGATCGGGAAGGGCCGGTTGATTGCCACGAGCGTCCGGGCCGGTCGGGGTGACCGGTCCGGAGCGCGCCGTGGTGCACACGGTCTCGTCCCCTTCCCGCGGTGACGAGCGCGCGATGCCGCGGGGGCATTGTGGCATGTACGTGCAGTCCGCGCGGGCGGATGCATCGCGCGGCCTCAGTCGGTCGGCAACGCGCCGAGGGGATCGCCGAGGAGGTCGGTGCGGGGGCCGGTGACGAGCCAGACGGCGTAGGGGGAGCGTTGTTCGAGGCGGCTGCGCCAGTCGCCGGGGCGGTAGAAGACGGCTTCGAGTTTGGCGGCGGGGATACCGAGGATGGAGGCGACGCGCTCCTGGGCGGCGTCGATCTCTTCCAGGGGGACTTCGCCGATGAGGACGAGCGGGATGGGGCCGACGCCGACGCCCTGGAGGTCGCTCTCGGTCGGCGCCATCGGCAGGGTGCGGGCGATGAAGGCGGCTTCGAGCCCGCTGACGCCTTGAAGGGTTGCCCGAAGCGAATCCTCTTGGCCGAGGGCGGCGACGACGAGCGCCATCAGCTCGCGCCAGATCGGGCACGTTTGGTCGACGCGGTAGCGACGGGCGTTGCCGTCCCGCCGGGCGCGGAGGACGCCGATCCGCTCCAGTTTGTAGCACTCGTGCTGGAGACTGCTGATCGGGATGTCGAGGGTCCGGGAGAGATCGGTCAGCGAATAGCGGAGGTGGGTGCGGGTCAGCATCTGCCCGAGCACCGCCGCGCGGACTTTGGAGGAAAAGAGTTCGGCCAACATCTCGCTCACGGGGTCACCTGATCCGGTAATGACTGCGGTCACAGGACCGTTCGTTCGCAGGGGTTATGAGGATAGCATAATGCAGACGGACAGACGGACAGACGAAAAGGACGGAACAATCAGCGTCCTGGCGATTGACGGCTGATGACCGCCGACTCTTTTCTGTCCGTCTGTCCGTCTGTCCGTCTGTCCGTCTCCGCCCGCGCCACGAAGAGGCGGAGCAGATCGGTGCGGCTGACGATGCCGACGAGGCGGCCGTCGCGGACGACGGGGAGGCGGCGGATACCGTGGAGTCCCATCAGACCGGCGACCTGATCGGAGCCGGCGTCGTCGGGGACGGAGATGACGCCGCGGCTCATGATCTCGCCGACGGTGTCGCCGCGTTTGCTGATGACGTCGTACTCGCTGGCCATGCCAACCAGGGCACCGTCGGTATCGACCACCGGCATACCGCTGAGACCGCGAGCCAGGAGTTCGCGCGCGAAGTCGAGGACGGGTCGGTTGGGGTTCGTGGTGGCGATGTCGGTGGACATAATCTCGCGGACCGGGGCGGCGGTTTGATCGGTGGGCGCTTGTTGCATGCGTGGGGGGCTCCCTGGGCCGGTTGGCGGCAAGGTTGGCGATCGTTCCTTCCTGCCGGCAGTGTACCGCCTCCGCGGCCGGGGAAGGTAAGGAGCATGGTAGAATCTCCTTACCTGGCGGTTACGATGCTGGAGGAAATCGATGAAAGAGATCGTCTCGAAAATCACCAGTAAGGGACAGGTCACCATTCCGGTGGAAATCCGCAAACACCTCGGTTTGGCTACGGGCACGAAGATCGCGTTCGTGATCGACGACGAGGGGAACGTCTCGGTGCGTCCACCGACGTACCCAACGATCGCGTCGCTGGCCGGCGCGGCCGGCAAGTTGCCGGAACCGATGGAGTGGAAGGAGATGCGACGGATCGCCATAGAGGATCATCTCGCCGAAAAGTACGGCGACCTCTATGGCAAGCGGTCGTGAGCGATCCATTCATCGATACCAACATTTTGATCCGCTTCCTGACCGCCGACGACCCTGTCAAGCATGCAGCCGCGACGGCGTTGATCGGGCAAATCCAAGACGGCGTTGTGACCGTGTCTGTCCTGGAGGCGGTCATCGCCGAAGCGGTGTTCGTCTTGAGATCTCCCCGACTTTACCACCTGCCGCGCGCTCAAGTCGTTGCCCTGCTGATGCCGATCGTTCGCATACCGCACTTCCAGGTGAGAAATCGACGAAGCGTGTTGCGGGCGCTCGACCTGTTCGCCAACACCCGGTTGCACTTCGGCGACGCACTCGTGGTTGCGGCGATGGAACAGGATGGCGCATCGACCGTCTACTCGTTCGACCACGATTTCGACCGAATCCCCGGCATTACGCGGATCGAGCCGATGTCGACGTCGTGAGAGGACAGCGATGACCACACCCGAAATGCCGGCCGAACACGCGATCCTGGGGTTGCTGGCGCTCGACGACGGAGCCGGGCACGGTTACGACCTGGCGCGGCATTTCGGCGAGGGTCAGCCGCTGGGTGGGGTGTTGCGGCTCGAACCGGGGATGCTCTACCACCACCTGAAGAAGCTGGAGCGGGCGGGGTGGCTGACCTCGACCGTGGAACCGCAGGGGTCGCGACCGCCGCGGCAGGTCTACCGGATCACGACCGCAGGTCGGGGCGAATTGCAGCGCTGGTTGCAGGAACCGGTGGCGCACACGCGCGAGATCCGGTTGGAGTTCCTCGTCAAGTTCTACTTCGCGCGCAGGTTCGATCCCGAGTTGGCGACGCGGCTGATCGCCGACCAGCGGGGGACGTGCGAGCGGCTTGAAGAGTCCCTGGCGTCGCGTTTGGCAGCGCTGGACGCGACGGAAGCGGGCGATGACCCGGCGTTTGCGCGGTTGGTGGTGGAGTTGCGACTGGCACAGACGCGGGCGGCGATCGCCTGGTTGGAGCGCGCGGCGTCGGTCTGAGCGATAAGGCGACGGCCGGGGGCGTGGCCGGCAACCGGCCACGCCCGGGCTCGCGCCTAACCGAGCGGCAGCGGCGCCGTCCGCGCACCGCCGTAGAGCAACGTCAACGCTTCGGAGCGGAGGTGTTCGACCCGGTGCGGCTCGCCGGCCGCGATGTGGGCCAACTCGGCGTCGCTGGCGCCCTGGGTGACCGCCAGGAGCGGCTCGATCCTCGGGCGCGGTGCGACGAACAGACGGAACAACGGGTGTGCGCGAAACGAGAGGGTCATCACGATGTCCTTTCTCTTATCGGTTCTCCACATGCCCGATGATGCAAACGATCCTTAAGGCATCGGTCCACTATGGTCGGCCGGTTCCATTTTCCGGCACGATCCGATTGTGCACGAGCACGCCGGACGGTGCACCCGTCAAATGACGTATCCGGTCGACGTCATTCGTTACACCCGTTGAGCAGCGGTCGTACGTAGGCCGTACCGAATTCTGCGTAGCAACGCGCCGGTTCTATGGTCGGTCGAAACCGTCAGGTCGTGGCGAGGAGGACGCGTGCGGTGAGGATGGTGAGCGAGCGCATCCCGTTCGCGAAGATGAGCGGCAGCGGGAACGACTTCGTCGTCGTCGACAATCGGGCCGGGGTGATTCCGGCCGCGTCGGTGGCGGAGTTCGCCCGCCTCGTATGCCGGCGTGGGATCGCGGTCGGGGCCGATGGCGTGGTGCTGATCGAGTCGCCGGTGGCGCCGGGGGAGCCGGCACCGCACTTTCGCTGGCGGTACGTCAACGCCGACGGTACGGATGGCGAGATGTGCGGGAATGGGGCGATGTGCGGAGCACGCTTCGCCTTTTTGCAGGGAACCGCACCGGCGCAGTGCGCTTTCCAGACCGCGAGTGGGATCGTCCATGCGGAGGTGGATGGGGATGGGTCGAGCCCGATCGTTCGGTTGAAGATGGTCGATCCGAGCATCGTGCGGGTGAACCTCGCGTTGGAAGCATCGGGGCCACTCCGGAATGTGCATTGCGTCACCGTTGGCGTGCCGCACGCGGTGGTGTTGACCGAGGACGTCGTGTCGTTCGCGCCCGGCGAGGCCTTTCTGGCGATGGGGCGGGCCGTGCGCTACCACCACCGATTTGCGCCGGAAGGGACGAACTTCGACGCGATCGAAGTGCGCGATCGGCACCGGTTGCAGATGCGGACGTACGAGCGGGGCGTCGAGGACGAAACGCTGGCGTGCGGGACCGGGGCGGTGGCAGGCGCGGTCGTCGCCGCGAGGTTGGGGTTGGTCGAGTCACCGGTCGAGGTGGTGACGAAGAGCCGGCGCGTGCTGGGTGTGGACTTCGCCTGGGACGGTTCGCACGCGACCGGAGTCACGCTCAGCGGCGAGGCGCGGGTGGTCGCGAGCGGGGAGATTTGGCCGGAGGCGTTGGCTTGAGGGGGCATCGGGCGCCCGCTAAAGGGAGGCGGACTCCGGGTCGTCCTGGGCGGTTGCCTCGAGCGCCTCGACCTGGCGCGTCAGGCGATCGACGGCGACCAGGATGGCGCGGAGGGCGGTGCGGAGCGCGGCGGGATCGGCGAAGAGGCCGCCCGCGTCGAGCCGGCGGAGGGCGAGTTGCGCGTTGCCGCGGATCGCGGTTAAACCCAGTCGCTCCTCCATCGCCAGCAGGCGGATGAGTTCGCCGCAGTTGTCGGTAGCCGTCGCGAGCGCACGGGCGATGGCGTCGCGGCCGGTGGTGTCGTCGCCGGGGGGAAGATCGCCGAGGAGGCGGACCGCGTGCGCGAGGTGGGCGCGCCCGTCGGCGAGTGCCTGATGGCTGCGACGGGGCTCGACCATGACGCGGGTCTCCTGGACAGTCCGACGCGACCGGCATCCCCACCGGGACAGGTGCACGCATGCACGTGCCGTGCCCAGGCGGGCGGGTCGGGGCGAGACTTGCGGCGGCGGCACGACAAGCGTAAGATGCCCGACGAATGTCAACACCCGTTCATGTTCGCCGTCGAGTGGAGCGGAGAGGGACGCCGTGCCCGTCGAGTCGTCGAGCCCCCTGGTCCTGGCGATCGAGGACGACGCGGCGATCCGTGGCGTCTACGCGGAACTCCTGACCGAGGAGGGATTTCGCGTCGTCACCTGGGGCGCGGTGGCCGACGATGCGCATGCCGAGCTGGCGAACCTGGAGCCCGATTTGGTCGTGCTCGATCTCGTGATTGCTCAGCAACCGGCGGGGTGGGATCTCCTCGTCGCACTCCACGGCGGTGCCGAGACCGCCGCGATCCCCGTCTTGGTGGTGACCGCCGCCGGCTTGCTCGTGCGGGACCGGGCGGCGGAACTCGAAGCCTGGGGGTGTGGGGTCCTGATGAAGCCGTTCGACGTCGACGAGTTGGTCGACGCCGTGCGGGCCTGCCTGGCACCGGGCCGCAACCGCGCGGCGTCGTAGCGACATCCGATCGGTGCCTGCGGGACCGATTCCGCATCGTCAGCCGGAAAGCCCGGCGCCGAAGAGCTGGAAGGCGTCGTCCTGCGGATCGTACCCGAGGAGTTCGCGCGTCCTGGAGATGTCCAGCCGCTTGAAGCGATTGTTGGAGACGGCCTGGACGATGGCGAACGGGATGTCGGGCGTGTCGATGCACCGGATCAAGAGTTGATTCATGTCGCGGTGGCTGAGGTAGACGGCCATGCTGTCCGCGGTGGGGTTCTGGCGAAGCCAATCGGCATCGTAGGCGCCGATGCGGATGGCGATACCGGAGAGACCCTCGGCGTAGGCGAAACAGGCGGCCACGGCCTCGCCGAAGCACTTGGAGACGCCGTACAAGTTGATCGGTCGGACGGGGGAATCGGCGTGCGGCTGGACGTCGTGGGGGTAGCCGGCGACGGCGTGGACGCTGCTGGCGAAGACGACGCGCCGGCACCCCTGGTCCTTGGCGGCGCGGAAGATGTTGTAGGTGCCTTTGACGTTGTTGTCCAACAGCGAACCGTAAAAATCGGCTTCCGGCGAGGGATCGGCGGCGAGGTGGACGACCGTCTCGACGTCGCGGCACGCTTCGCGGCAGGCATCGAGGTCGGCGACGTCGAGGCCAATCACCTCGTGGCCCCGCGCGGAGGCCGCCGCAAGCGGTTCGGTACGGCGATCGGCGAGACGGAAGCGGTACCGATCCGCGGCCTCGGCGAAGAAGTTGGACCCGATGCGCCCGGCCGCACCGGTCAACAGGATCCTTCGGGGGGCGTCGGTGCGGTCGGGCACGGGTCTCTCCTTGGCAGGAAGCGGTCGCGCCGGAACGGACACCGGCGAACAGCCGAGAAAGGTAGCACGCGGGTGGCATTCGGAGGGGCACGGCGTGCCGTGCCCCATGCGCATCAAGCTAAGGGGGGACGGGGTGACAACGGGGACCCGATCTGGCAAGGTGGACGTGCTTGATCCGTTCGCCCGCCCGAGGAGGTCCCCGCGTGTCCAGTCTCGCACGGGTCGCCCAGGCGATCCAAACG
>DATBFX010000036.1:0-13667 GCA_036558305.1 Thermomicrobiales bacterium
CGGGCGATCCAGGTCGGTTCGCACTTCCATTTCTTTGAGGTCAGCCGCGCGCTCGAGTTCGACCGCGCCGCCGCCTTCGGCATGCGCCTCGACATCCCCGCCGGCACCGCCGTCCGCTTCGAACCCGGCGACACCCGCGACGTCGCCCTCGTTCCCGTCGGCGGCACGCGACGCATCGTCGGGTTCAACGGTCTCGTCAACGGCAGCGTCAACTCCCACGCCACCACCAAGCAAGCCCTCGATCGCGCCGAAAAGCGCGGTTTCACCGGTGCCGCGAACATTCTGGCGACTGGCGACTGACGACTGACGACCCCCAGGAGCGCCCATGACCACCATCCCCCGCCGCCAGTACGTCGACCTCTTCGGCCCCACCGCCGGCGATCGCTTCCGCCTCGCCGACACGAGTCTCGTCTGCGAGATCGAACGCGACCTGACCGTTCCCGGCGACGAAGCCGTTTTCGGCGGCGGCAAAACCATCCGCGACGGCATGGGGCAGATGCCGGGCATCACCAACGCCGCCGGCGCCCTCGACCTCGTCATCACCGGCGCGGTCGTGATGGATCCGCTGCTCGGCATCGTCAAAGCCGACATCGGGATCAAGGACGGTCTGATCGCCGGGATCGGCAAGGCAGGCAACCCCCTGATCATGGACGGTGTCGATCCCGGACTGATCGTCGGCGCCGGCACCGACGTCATCTCCGGCGAGCACCTGATCGCCACACCGGGCGGGATCGACTCCCACATCCACCTGATCAGCCCGCAGCAGGTCTACGCCGCGCTGTCCAACGGCATCACCACCCACATCGGCGGCGGCACCGGCCCGACCGACGGTACCAACGCCACCACCTGCACGCCCGGTCCCTGGAACATCCAGCGCATGCTCGCCGCGATCGAGGGGCTGCCGATCAACTACGGTCTCCTCGGCAAGGGCAACAGCAGCCTCCCCGACACCCTGCGCGAGCAGGTCGAAGCCGGCGCCTGCGGGCTCAAAGACCACGAAGATTGGGGCTCCACACCGGCGGCAATCGATTGCAGTCTCGCCGTCGCCGACGCGTACGACGTCCAGATCGCCATCCACACCGATTCCCTCAACGAGTCCGGATTCGTCGAGGACACCATCGCCGCGATCGACGGCCGGACCATCCACACCTACCACACCGAGGGCGCCGGCGGTGGTCACGCCCCCGACATCATCAAGATCGCCGGCGAACCGAACGTCCTCCCCTCCTCGACCAACCCCGGTCTCCCCTACACCATCAACTCCGTCGCCGAACTCCTCGACATGGTCATCGTCTGCCACCACCTCAACCCCGGCGTCCCCGAGGACGTCTCCTTCGCCGAGAGCCGCATCCGCGCCGAGACGATCGCCGCCGAAACCGTCCTCCACGACCTCGGCGTCCTCAGCATGATCTCCTCCGACTCCCAGGCAATGGGTCGCGCTGGCGAGAATTTCGCCCGCGCCATCCAGATGGCCCACCACTGCAAAGACCAACTCGGCCCCCTCGCCGAAGATAGCGACCGCAACGACAACAACCGCATCCTCCGCTACCTCGCCAAACTCACGATCAACCCAGCCCTCGCCCACGGCTGCGCCCACGTCGTCGGGTCCCTGAACCCCGGCAAACTCGCCGACGTCGTCCTCTGGCCGATCTGGTCTTTCGGCGCCAAACCCAAACTCGTCGTCAAAGGCGGCCTCGTCAACTGGGCCCTGATGGGCGACCCCAATTCGTCCCTCCCCACCCCCCAACCCGTCTACTACCGCCCCATGTTCGGCAGCTACGGTCTCGCCAACCCGCGCAGTTGCGTCACCTTCTTCTCCCAGGCCGCCGTCGACCTCGGCGTCCCCGAAAAACTCGGGCTCCAACGCCGCGCCGTCGCCGTCAAGGGGTGCCGGACGGTCGGCAAGAAGGATCTGGTGCGCAACGCACGCACGCCACAGATCGAGGTCGATCCCGAAACGTACCGGGTCACGGTCGACGGGGAACTGGCCCGCATCGAGCCGGCGGAGCGGTTGCCGCTGACGCAGCTCTATTACCTGGCGTGACTGCCCTCACCCCCTGGCCCCCTCTCCCTTCCGAGGGAGAGGGGGAACGCGCCGACGAGATTGGATGCCTTGCATGCAGTGCGCTCCACTTGAGGCAACCTCCCCTCTCCCTCGGAAGGGCCGGGTACCCTCTGGGTGGCGGCCGGGGGTGAGGGCCGTCGATACCCTCCTTCACACCCTCCAACTCGCCGACTCGTTTTTCCCCAGCGGTCTCTACACCCTCTCCCACGGTCTCGAAACCTACGCGCACGCCAACCTCATCGCCCCACAAACCCTCGCACCCCTCATCGGCGACCTCCTTCGCTTCGGCGCCGGTCCGTCCGACGGCGTTGCCCTCGCCTGCGCCCACCGCGCCACTCCGGGCAATCTCGACGATGCCGTCGCGGCCGACCACCGGCTGACCGCCGTCAAACTCGCCCGCGAACCGCGCGAAGCGTCACTCCGCACCGGCCGCCAACTCCTCTCGCTCGCAACCGCTGTCTTCGGCGGTGAAACTGTCCCGGCCTATGCCGCCCTCGTCCGCCGGGGCGGTGCTCCCGGCAACCACGCCGTCGCGCTCGGACTCACCATGGCCACGCTCGGCATCCCCCGCGACCAGGCCCTCGCCGCCGAACTCTACGCCTTCGCCGCCGGTTGCCTCGGTGCCCTGCTCCGCCTCGCCCTCATCGATCACCGCACCGCTCAGACCACCCTCCACCACCTCATACCCCTCATCGCCGACACCACGCAGGAGAATCTCCATCGCGAGGTTTGGGAAATCGGCGGCTGCCTCCCCTTCGCCGAGATCATGGCGATGCGCCACGAAACCGCCGACGTCCGTCTCTTTGCAACATAGAATCCGAATGCGTCCGCGCCCTCCCTTCGGATGCCGAGGGGAGGGCGCGGTGAAAGAGGGAAGTGGAGGCCGACCGGTCTCAGTCGGCGTCGAGCGCAACCGGTGCCGGAGTCGGTGCGATTGTGCCCTCGACGTTGAGCCGCGGCACCACCCGGTCCAGCCAGCGCGGGAACCACCAGTTCCAGTCGCCCAGCAGTTCCATCGTCGAGGGGACGAGGACGAGGCGGACGATCGTGGCATCGACGAAGACGGCGGTGGCGAGTCCGATCCCGAACTCCTTGATCACCCGATCGTCGCCGAGCACGAACGAGAGGAAAACGCAGACCATGATCGCCGCCGCCGCCGCAATCACCCGCGCCGTCACGCTCAAGCCGTGGGCGACCGCCTCACCGGCCTTGCGGGTGTGCAGGTAGTCCTCGCGGATGCGACTGAGGAGGAAGACTTCGTAGTCCATCGAGAGCCCGAACAGGATCGCGAAGAGCATCATCGGCAGGAACGAATCGACCGGTCCCGTCCTGGCGATCCCGAAGACGTCTTTGGCCCACCCCCACTGGAAGATCGCCACGACTACGCCGTAGGTCGCGCCGATCGAGAGCAGGTTCATCAGTGCCGCCTTGATCGGGACGACGACCGAGCGGAAAACCGCCGCCAGCAACAGGATGCTAAGTCCGATCACGATCGCGAAGAAGATCGGCATCCGGCTGTTGATCTGGGCGTCGATGTCGACGAACGCCGCCGTCGGCCCACCGACGTACACCTTCATCCCGGTCCCGGCCGTCGCCTGCGGGATCACGTCGTCCCGCAACCGGTCGACGAGATCCGGCGTCTCTTTGTCCTGCGGGGCCGTCGTCGGGATGACCGAGATCACCGCCGCGTCGCCGCTCTGATTCGTCGCGGCCGGCGCCACCGCCGCCACCCCTTCGGTCTGCCGGAGGGCATTGGAGAGCTGCTGCAATTGCGTCGCGTCCAACCCGCCGTCGCGCTCGATCGCCAGGATGAACGGACCGTTGAAGCCGGGTCCAAAACCGTCGCTCAGCACGTCGTAGGCGCGGCGCGTGTGGAGATCGACCGGTTGGTTGCCGTCGTCCGAGAACCCGAGCCGGAGATCGAGCACCGGCAGCGCCAGCAGGATCAACACGGCCGCCGACGAGATCATGTACACCCACGGCCGCCGTTGAATCTGCTGACTCCAGCGGTACCAGATGGTGTTCTTGCTGTCGCTCGCCGAGACGTGCAACCCCGGAATCCGCCAGCGATCGATGTGCTTCCCGACGTACCCCAGCAGCGCCGGCAGCAACGTGATCGCCACGACGACGCTGAACCCGACGACGATCGCCGCCGCCAACCCGAGCGAAGCGACGAACGGGATCCCGATCGCGAACAGACCGAGCAACGCGATCGCGACCACCGTGCCGGCGAAGATGACCGCCCGGCCCGCCGTGTCGACGGCGTGGACGATCGCGTCCTCGACACTCCTCCCGTGACCCAGACCCTCGCGGAAGCGGGTGACGACGAAGAGCGCGTAGTCGATGCCGACTCCCAGTCCGATCATCGCCGCGAACCCCGGCGTGAACTCGCTCATGTCGAACACGACGGTCGAGAGCATGATCCCCATGAACCCGGCGATCAAGCCGACGATCGCGGTCGTGATCGGCAGTCCCATCGCGATCACCGACCCGAAGGCAATCAGCAAGATCACGATCGCCGCGCCGATGCCGATCAGCTCCGACGCCCCGAACGGATTGGCCTGCTCGGCCTGGGAGGCAATCTGACCGCCGACCTCGACCCGGAATCCCGCCTGGGACGAGTCGTCCACCAGCGTCAGCAGTTGCTTCGCGTTGTCGACGTCGACCTCGCTCGCCTGCTTGTCGTAGGTCACCGTGGCGTAGGCGATTTTCCGGTCAGCCGAGATCGCCGCCGGATTGTCGTAGGGGGGAACGACGCTGGTGACCTCGGGCAGCGCCGCCGCCTTCGTCAACAGGTCGGTCAGTTGCTGCTTCGTCGCCGGGTCATCCACGCCGGCATCGGTCTGGACCACGATCGTCGCGCTGTCACCGGCCTGGCTCGGAAACCGCTCCTTCAGGAGGTCGGTCGCCTTCTGCGCCTCGGCGCCCGGGATCGTGAAACTGTTGGCGTAGCCGTTCCCGACCACCCCGGACAGCACCCCGAGCACGATCAAGGCCGCGAGCCAACCGAGGAGCACCCGTCCGCGGTGACGGACGGCGTACCGTCCCCACCGGGCAAGCGTGCCCTCGGACTTCGGTCGCGTGGAGGTTGACGACATGCTGACTCCTTTCACCGCCGGATTCCTCGGTAAACGTGGTGACCACCGAACCTGAATTCATGACGGGGAAAAGACTTCACGGTCGGGTCCGGTTATCCTCAACAGACACTCAACGGTTCCTCTCGCCTTGCGCGACGTCGCCGTCCGTTCCGGCTTGACCGACCTACCGTTCGGTAGGTACACTTCGAAAGGAGGGCCGGTCGCGGGCGCCCGACGTAACCTACCGACCGGTCGGTAGGTATCCTACCTGTTCGGTTCCCCGATGTCAACCCCTTTGGGGAAACCCTGTCGGGTGCACTTCCTTCCCTCTCTAGAACGTCGTCGAACGGCGCGGTGTCAGATCGACAGATCGCACTCGATTCTTTTGGGGCTTGAGCGAGATAATGCGTACGGGTGCTTGGCCAAAGCGCACAACCGATCAACGAGAGGCAGACCGATCCACGATGAGTGTTGAGAGCGAAGGACGCGAGCGGGTCCTGCGCGAGGCGCACGCCCTGTTCCTCGAGCGCGGTTTCGCCGAAGTCTCGATGCAGCAGATCGCCGACGCGTCCGGCATGACCAAGGCGTCCCTCTACTACCACTTCCGCGACAAAGAAGACCTCTTCGCCAACGTCGTCCAACACGAGGGCAAACGCCTCCTCACCGGTCTCACCGCCGAACTCGACGGCGTCGCGACCCTGCACGAGCAACTCAAACGGGTCGCCCTCTACTTCTTCCGGGCGATCCGTTCCGACATCGGCCGGTTGATGACCGATTTCCAGCGCCACGTGTCCGAGGAGAGCCACAAGCAGATGCACGCGGCCTTCGAGGGCGGCGGGTTCGATCCGATCGGCATCCTCCGTCCCGATTTCGCGCGTGCCCGGACCCGCGGCGAGATCCGCGACGTCGACGTCGACTTTGCCGTCATGCTCTTCTTCGCCATGATCGGCGGCTGCTTCAAACTCGCCGAACAACGCAAGACCGGTTTCGAACTCGGCGAAGCCGAGGCCGAGAAAATCGTCGACGTCTTTTTCAACGGCGTGGCCGCTCCCGTCCCGCAACCCGTCTGAGACCGACCCGCGGAGGAGACAGACCCGTGGCCCCCGAACTCTTCCGCGTCGGCGTCGGCGGTCCCGTCGGTTCCGGCAAAACCGCCCTCATCGAGGCCCTCGTCCCCCGCCTGATCGCCCGCGCTCACCACCCGATCGTCATCACCAACGACGTCTTCACCCAGGAGGACGCCGAGCACGTCCGCCGCACCCTCGCCGGCGTCTTCGACCCCGACCGCGTCCTCGGCGTCGAAACCGGTTCCTGTCCCCACACCGCCGTCCGCGACGACCCGACGATGAACCTCGCCGCCATCGAGGAGTTGACCGGCCGCTTCCCCGACGCCGACCTCCTCCTCCTCGAAAGCGGCGGCGACAACCTCACCCTGACCTTCAGTCCCGCCCTCGCCGACCTCTTCCTCTTCGTCATCGACGTCGCCGAGGGCGACAAAATCCCCCGCAAACGCGGCCCCGGCGTCACCCGCTCCGACCTCCTCGTCATCAACAAGGTCGACCTCGCCCCCTACGTCCGCGCCGACCTCGCCGTCATGGAGCGCGACGCCGCCCGCTTCCGCGACGGCAGACCCTTCGTCTTCACCAACTGCCTGACCGGCGACGGTCTCGACGAGGTCGTCGCCCACCTCGAACGCGCCACGACCCCCGTCCGCACATGACCGTCGCGTTTTCCCGCGGCGATCCCCGCCACTACACCCCGGATCGCCTGCCGCGCGAATTCCTCGCCTACGACCAGACCGTCGACCACCTCGACACCGGCCGCCCCGGCAAGGTCGGTCTCCTGGAGGTGACCTTCGCCTCCGACGGCATCACGCGCCTCGTCCACCACTTCCAGCAAACCCCGCTCCACGTCTTTCGTCCACTTTATGTCGATCCCGGCCGCCCCGATCTCGCCGTCGTCTACGTCCTCTCCGCCGGCGGCGGCGTCCTGCAGGGCGACCGCTATCGACTCGACGTCGTTTGCGAGGAAGGCGCCGCCGTCCACCTGACCACCCAGGCGGCGACCAAGCTCTACCGCATGGACCGGAACTACGCCAGCCAACTCCTCCACCTCACCGCCGGCCCCCAGTCGTTTCTCGAATACCTCCCCGACCCGATCATCCCTTACCGCGACGCTCGCTTCTTCCAACGCACCCTGCTCACCATCCATCCCACCGCCACCGCCATCCTCGGCGAAACCCTCCTCCCCGGCCGCGTCGCCCACGGCGAACGCCACGCCTACACCCACTTCGTCGGCCAAACCGAAACCCGCACCCCCGACGGCCGCCTCCTCTTCGCCGACACCATCAACCTCGCCCCGTCATCGTCCAAACTCCAATCCCCGGGCCGGCTTGGCGACCACGACGTCCTCGCCTCCCTGTTCGTCGTCAGCCAGGTCCTCCGACCCCGCGACCTCAACGCCCGCTTGCGCGCCGCCCTCGATCACCATCCCGCGATCGCCGCCGGCGCCAGCGAACTCCCGAACGGCGCCGGCGTCTCCGTCCGCATCCTCGGCCCGACATCCACCGCGGTCCGGGCCGCGTTACACGCGACCTGGAACGAAGCCCGCCTGGCGGCGATCGGCGTTCCCGCGCCCAACCTGCGCAAACCCTAACGGTTTCCCTTGCCCAAGTCGGTCGCGGCCGGGCGATGCGAGCGCGTTCAGACCGCCGGCGCTATCCGCCCGCGCGACGTCGATTTCACTCTCTTCATCTGGTTGGTCGGCGACGCCCGCACGAGCCGCGAAGTGGAAGCCGAGGAGACCGTCGACGTCTGCTTCCACCGCGTGGGCCCGGTCAGCGCACGGCCCCACCCGTGACGTCCTCCTCGAACGCGGCGGCGACGACCAGTCTTTGGAGTGCCTTCTTGTCCGTACCCCCACCCAGGACAAATTGTCCCAACCCGAATCGGGGCGCTCGCCACTATCGACGGGACACCCGCCACTCTAGATTGGTCCCAGTCCACCGGACCCGTCGGTAGAAGTCAGGAGGGAAACAGATGCGCCGGATGTCGATCGTTGTGCCGATCATCGCGCTCGTCCTCGCCGGTTGGTTCGCGACCGGAAGGGTGCCGCTTGGAGCGGTCGCCCAGGAGGGGACGCCGTCGGCCGGGGAGTCGGGTCTGCCGGAAGGGTTCGCCTTCGAGGCGCTCGCCTACGGACCGGTCACCACGCTGCCCTCGCTCCCGGCCGCCGCCGTCATGGCCCGCCTGACGCTCCAACCCGGCGCCCGCATCCCCGACGACGAACCGGACGCTCCGACGTCGGTCTTCACCCTCTTCTACGTGGAAAGCGGCACGCTCACCCTGGTTGGCGACAAGCCGTTCACCGTCACCCGCGGCACCAAGCTGGGCGCCGAAATGGCGAATCCCAACGGCGACATCACCAAGTCGCAGGAAGCGGTCCCGGCCGCGACCGAAGTGAAGCTCGGCGCGGGCGATTCGACCATCGTGCCGGGAGACGTGAAGGGCGAAGCGCGCAATGATGGGGCGGCACCGGTCGTGATGCTTCTCGTGGAGATCGAACCGACCGGCGCGTAGACCCGGCACCGGAACGCGGTGGCCGGGCGCCGATGCTATCGGCGCCCGGCCGCGCTCCGCAATCGATCGTAAGATACGCACCAATCTCGATCCATCCGCCCGATTGTCGACCGCGCTCCGTCGGGAGAACCTCCATGGCGTCGACTCTCCCCATTCGGCTCCGCACCCGCGCCGCGACGGAACCGCCGCGATTGACGCCGGTCGCGATCCGTGTCCTCCAGACCGGCTGGATCGCCGTCGAGTTCGTCGCGCTGGTCTTCGGGATCGTCGCCACCCCGGCGCTCGCGCGTCGCTACCAGACGGTCTGCGACGTCCAGATCTGCAGCGACCTGCTACCCCGACCGAACCAGCACACGATCGACGTGCTCGCCCGTCTCGGCGTTTCGCTGCACAACTACGCGATCCTGATGGTCGCCCTGGACTGGCTCTACCCGCTCCTCTGGGGTGCCGTCGGCGCGGTCGTCATGCTCCGGCGTCCGCGCGATCCGGTCGCGCTCCTGGTGGCGTACGCCGGCTGCGCCGCGGCCTACTCCAGCTTTGCCCTCGCCTACGAGGCCGCACACCCCGACGTCGATCTCCCCTCCCGCGCGGTCACCTTCGGCGCGCGCATCCTCGGTCCCCTCTTGCTCGGGCTCTTCCCGAACGGGCGCTGGGTCCCCCGCTGGACGCGCTGGGTCGCGGCCGCCGGCGTCGTCTGGGCGACGATCATCGCCCTCGTGGGACAACCGTTGCCTCCCCTCGTCGACGACCTGGACGCCGTGGGCAGCCTCCTCCTCTGGGGCATCCTCATCGGCGCCCAGATCTACCGCTACCGACGGGTCTCGCAGACGATCGAGCGGCAGCAAACCACATGGCTGCTCTACGGCGTCGCGCTCTACGTCGGGAACGCCGCCCTCGTCATGGTGGCCTGGCCCTTCGGGCTGGCGGGTCGCTACCAACTCGCCTTCGTCCCGCTCTGCTACGGCGGCTCGGCCGCACTGGCGATCACCATCGGCATCGCCATCCTGCGGTACCGCCTTTTCGCCATCGACGTCGTCCTCAACCGCACCCTCGTCTACACCGGTCTCACCGCCGGTCTCGTCGGCGTCTACGCCCTGATCGTCGGCGGTCTCGGCACCCTGCTCCGCGCCCGCGGCGAACCCGTGATCGCCATCCTCGCCGCCGGTCTCATCGCCCTCCTCTTCGCCCCCTTCCGCGATCGCCTCCAACGCGCCGCCAACCGCCTCGTCTACGGCAACCGCGACGAACCCTACGCCGTCCTCACCCGCCTCGGCCGCCGCCTCGAAGCCAGTCTCGACCCCGAAACCGTCCTGCCCTCCATCGTCGAAACCGTCGGCGCCGCCCTCAAACTGCCGTACGCCGCGATCGCCCTCCACCAGGGCGACGGCGGGCTCGTCGCCACCTACGGCACCTCCCCGGTCCGTCCACCCGTCGCCGTCCCCCTCGTCTATCAGGGTGCCCCGATCGGCGACCTCCTCCTCGCCCCCCGCACCGGCGAGACCGCCCTCTCCCGCGCCGACCGCCGCCTGGTCGACGACCTCGCCGCCCACGCCGGCGTCGCCGCCCACGCCGTCCGCCTCACCCGCGACCTCCAGCAAGCCCGCGAACGTCTCGTCGCCGCCCGCGAGGAGGAACGGCGCCGGTTGCGCCGCGATCTCCACGACGGTCTCGGCCCCATCCTCGCCAGCCAGGCGCTGACGATCGACGCCGCCCGTGCCCTGATGACCACCGACCCGACCACCGCGGAGACCCTCCTGCTCGACCTCAAATCCCAGGGCCAAACCGCCGTCGCCGACGTCCGCCGCCTCGTCTACGCCCTCCGCCCGCCCGCCCTCGACGACCTCGGTCTCGTCGCCGCCATCCGCCAGGAAGCCACTCCCTACGAACGTACCGGTCTCCGGGTCACCGTCGAGGCGCCCGACCCGCTCCCGCCCCTCCCGGCCGCCGTCGAGGTCGCCGCGTTTCGCATCGCCCAGGAGGCGCTGACCAACGCCGTCCGCCACGCCGACGCTCACACCTGCACGATCACCCTCTCCCCGACCGACCATCCACCCTCCCTCTTCGTCGAGATCGCGGACGACGGGCGCGGCCTTCCGTCGACCTCCAGGGCCGGCGTCGGCACCGCCTCCATGCGCGAGCGCGCCGAGGAACTCGGCGGCTCCTTCGGCATCGAGCAGCACCCCGCGGGCGGCGTCCGCGTCAGCGCCCGGCTTCCCGTGCCGCGAGAGGACTGATCGGCGATGGCGCCCCTCCGCATCCTGGTCGTCGACGACCACCCCGTCTTCCGCTACGGACTCAGGGCCATCCTCGCGACCATGCCGGAGACCGAACTGGTCGGGGAAGCCTGCACCGAAGACGAGGCCGTCGCCCAGGCGCTGTCGCTCCGGCCCGACGTCGTCCTCATGGATCTCACTCTCCCCGGCGGCAGCGGCATCGCGGCGACACACCGCATCGTCGCCGAGCTGCCCAACACCGCCGTCCTCGTCGTCACCATGCTCGAAGACCGCGACGCCCTCCTCGCCGCTATGCGCGCCGGCGCCCGCGGCTACCTCCTCAAGGGCGCCGACGGCGAGCAGACACTCCGGGCCATCCGCGCCGTCGCCGACGGCGAAGCGATCTTCAGCCCGGCGATGGCGCAACACCTGATCGAACACGTCGCCACCGTTCCACAGAACCGTTATGCACAGGGACCAGATGGCACCTTCTCCGACCTCACGGACCGCGAGCGCGAAGTCCTCGGCCTCCTCGCCCGTGGTCTCACCAACGCCGCCATCGCCGAACACCTGTTCCTCAGCCCCAAGACTGTGCGCAACCACGTCAGCAACATTTTTGGCAAACTCCAGGTCGCCGACAGATCGGAAGCCATCGTCCGCGCCCGCGAGGCCGGATGGGGATAGCGTCCGCTCGCTCCTCTGGCCGAGCCGCCGGCGGCCTCACGACGCCCACGGCAGAGCAGAGAACGTACGTGAAGCGACCGCGGGTGGCAGGACAGGCAGACGATCGGCCGGTTGCCGCGGTATCCATCACGATGGCTCCGCTTCGCCGTCAACCCTGGCAGCGTCGGCAAGTCGCACCTGACCCTCGCCATCGCGGTTTCGCCCCCAACCTGGCGGGCCGCTTCCGCGTCTCCGAATTGGCAACGGGCGGTTGCCAGCACGTGGTGCCTGGTCCCCTTGGCAACTCATCGGGTCACTGGAATGAGTTGCCGCGGCGTCAGGCGCGGCTGTTAGACTACCGGCAACCGCAATTGCGCCGGTTCGTGGCAACGCAACCGGCCAAATGGCACGCTCGAAGGCCGCGGTCCCTTCGGAGTACCAGAGGAGGAGCGCCATGGTTGTGGAGATCGAGCGAGAGCCTACCCGCTACAGCCGGCGGGTGTTGATCGCGCGGCTGGCGGCCGCGGGGTTCGCCGCCCCGGTCGTCGCGTCGATCGTCGCGGATGGGGCCTGGGCTCAGGACGCGGCGACTCCGACCGCCGAGACGTTTACGAGCCCGTTCACCACGATTCCTCCGAGCGACGATCCCGCCCAGTCCCTCGCGTCCGTCGGCGTCGATCAACCGCTGATCCCGCACGGCGGCTTCAACTTCGGCACCCCGCCGGAACTGGTCGATGGCCTCGACGTCGCCAACAATGCCTTCTTCATCCGTTCCCACGGTCCGTCGGCCAAACTCGACGACCCGTCGCAATACCGCCTTCAGGTCGTTGGTCAGGTTGACAACCCGCTGACGCTGACCCTGGACGATCTCCGGGCGATGCCGCAGCGGACGTTCCAATCGTTTCTGGAGTGCTCCGGCAACGGGCGCGGGTTCTTCTCCCCGGCAGCCAACGGCGGGCAATGGCGCAACGACGCCATCGGCAACGCCGAGTGGAGCGGCGTTCCCCTGCGCGACGTCCTCGCCAAGGCCGGGGTCAAGGACGGCGCGATCGACGTCGTCTCTCAGGGCGGCGACTTTCCCGAGATGCAGCGCGGTCTGCCGATCGACGTCGCGCTGGGCGCGGACACCCTGCTCGTGCTCAACATGAACGGCGATGATCTGCCGGCGCCGCACGGCGGCCCCGTGCGTCTGTTCGTCCCGGGTTGGGGCGGCATCGCCTCGACCAAGTGGCTGATCGGCCTGACCGTGCTCGACCGGCCGTTCCAGGGCGACTTCAACGTCAAGAACTACATCGTGGTCGACGCCCAAGGCCAGACCTTGCGGCCGGTGCGCGAGATGCCGGTTTCGTCCGCCATCTGGATGCCCGCCCCCGGCGTCCAGGTGCAGGCGGGATCGGTGCCGATCGCCGGCTACGCCTGGTCCGGACTGGGCGGCATCGCCAAGGTCGAGATCTCGACCGACAACGGTCTCAACTGGACCGAAGCCTCGATCACCCAGAACGGCGGCGAGCATTCCTGGGCCCGGTTCGAGTACACCTGGGACGCCAAACCCGGCCCGACCGGACTCCTCACCCGCGCCACCGACGACCGGGGGACCACCCAACCCGACCAGGTGCCGTGGAACAAACTCGGCTACCAGTACAACGCCGTCCAGCGGGTGCTCGTCACGGTAACGGCCTGATCCGACGCCCGCGCACGCGGGCTCTGGCGCACTCCGGGGACAGCGAAGCCGTCCCCGGGAGCGCCGCGCCGCCGACCGATTACCGCTCCAACCACCGCCGGATCGATTCCGCGTGCGCCCGGTAATGCTCCGTGAACTCCGCCGCGATCCCCTCCGCCAGCGTCTGCTCCGGCGCCCAGGGGAAGCGCCCGCGCTCCGCCAGATCGTCGTCCGTCAACTGCTCGACCGCCGTGACCAGCTCTCCGAACACCCGCCGAGCGCCCGCGCCACGGCGCGACGAGGCACTCGTTCACCTCATCCGTCTCGCCCATTCCGATCTCGTCCGGCACGGACGGTTCTCCCCGCCCGTGCGCCGGGTCGCCGCGTTGCTCGCCGTCGTCCTGCTCGCCG
>DATBFX010000037.1:0-3108 GCA_036558305.1 Thermomicrobiales bacterium
GCCGCATTCGGGTGCCGCGTCCGCATGATCTGACGGTGGTCCAGTCCGGGGAGCTTCGGGAGGCGTTCCGGGCACGGGATCGAGAGCGGGCAACTGCCACCGCGCTTCAGTGCTATGGGATCCACCGTCTGCCGGCTGAGGTCGATTGATGGACACCCTTGGGCAGCGGTTTCAAGAGGCTGTCCAGAGCTTTTGGGATGCGCGCCGGAGGCAGCAGGAGAAGCAGATCGAGGGAGGAAAGTTCGACGCCGGGACCCGCGGGGCGGTTACCGGCGGGACGCAGATGGGCGCGTTGGAGGTTCTCCTCGTCGATCTGCTTGAGGAGGCCGGACTCGAGCGGCTCGACGTCAAGACGCGGACGGGGTTGGAGTTGCCAGGCTACTACCGTCCCGAGAAGAAGTGGGATCTGCTTGTCGTGTCGGGTGGGCAACTCGTAACGGCCGTGGAGTTCAAGTCCCAGGTCGGGCCGTCGTTCGGCAACAACTACAACAACCGGGTCGAGGAGGCGATCGGCAACGCGACGGACATTTGGACGGCGTTTCGCGAGCGGCGGCTCGGTCCGACACGGCCGTTCCTCGGCTACTTCTTTCTCCTTGAGGACGACCCGGCTGTGCACAGGCCGGTGCGACCGAGTGAGCCGTATTTCCCGGTCGACCCTATTTTCGCGAATGCGTCGTACGCCGAGCGCTACGAGGTGCTGTGCCAACGCCTTGTCTACGAGCGCCTTTATGACGGTGCCTGCCTGACCCTGGCGGCGAACGCCACGCCGACGCGCGTGTCCCACCCGGCGGCCGAACTCGACTTTCGGCAGTTCGTGGCAAAGATCCAGGGACATGCACGTGGGATTGCCGGCAGTCTGGGATAGCGTCGGCGGACGTGGCGTGCGAGCGGGCTGACCTGAAGCGACGATCACGCGTCGGGTCCAATCCTGTCCGCTGCGCGGGTGCCGCCGCCCGCGCACTTGCAACGGCTCAATGCGTGATGAAGCCGGCCGAGACGTTGATCGCTTGGCCGGTGATGCCGCGGGCCTCGTCGGAGGCGAGGTAGCGGACCATCGTCGCGATTTCGCTCGGGTCGAGGAGGCGGCGTTGGGGAATCAACGAGAGGTAGACGCGGTCGAGGGTCTCTTCCCTGGCCAGACCGTGCACGGCGGCGAGGTCGTCGAGTTGGTTCTGGATAAGCGGGGTGTCGACGAGACCGGGGCAGACGGCATTGACGGTGATGCCGTCGGTGGCGGTCTCCAGCGCGGCGACACGGGTCAGCCCGATCAGGCCGTGCTTGGCGGCGCAGTAGGCGCATTTCCCCGGGTCGCCGCGCTTGCCGTTGATCGAGGAGATGTTGACGATGCGTCCCCAGGCGTGTTGTCGCATCGGCGGCAGGACGGCCTGGGTGAGGAGGAACGGTCCGGTCAGCAACACGGCGAGCAGGCGGTTCCACTGCTCGAGCGGGTAGCGGTCGATCGGTGCGACGTGCTGGATGCCGGCGTTGTTGACGAGGACGTCGACCCGACCGCGCGACCGCACCAACCCGTCGACGATGGCCGCGACGTCGTCGGGGTTGCTGACGTCACCGCCGCCCGCGGCGGCCGCGCCGCCCGCGGCGCCGATGCCCTCCGCCACCGACGCGGCCGCGTCCTGCTGGAGATCCTGGACGAGGACGTAGGCGCCGGCCCGCGCCAGCTCCTGGGCGATGGCGGCGCCGATGCCGCTGCCGGCGCCGGTGACGAGGGCGATTCGGTCGGCGAGGACGGCGGTTGAGGTCATCGATTGAACCTCCAGGTGGGGTGTCGCGCGGTCTTCGTGCGCCTATGACCGGCACGACCCCGGATGGCGCACGACTGACGAATCGGTGCGACCGCACTGTACCGCGAATGTGCGCCAGGTCAAGGAACCGGAGTTCGCGGCACCTCGCTCCGAGGTCTGCGAATCCAAGTGATTTCACTGATGAATCGGGACCCGTTTCTGCCGAGGATGGATGGGTGACGGCTGACGGACCGGCGATCTGCCGGACGGTCCGTTGTCCCAGGTTCTCGGTGCCCGGCGCCGACCCGCCGGAGCCGCGAGGAGGCGGCAATGAGCGGGAAGCGGATGCGATCGGGTCTTCCCGACCGGGATCGACGGCGGATGCGGGTGGGTGCCGCCCGGACGGCGCAGGGCGGCGGCACGCTGGGGGCCGCCGAGTTGGAGAACCCGTTGGCTCCGCGGGGCCTAACGGGCCTGCAGCGGGCGGTCGGCAACGCGGCGGTCTGCCGGTTGCTCGAACGCGGGCGGATGGGCCAAACGGCGGGGGCGCCGCTCCAGCGTTACCCGGTCGGTGTCCCGCCCGACGCCGACTGCGAGACGCTCCTCGATTGGATGAACTCCAGCAACCCCTACGTCCCCAATTGGGCGCAGACGTCGTGCGAGTACGAACCGAACGTCGAGCGCTTCCGGGTCGCCGGCGAGGCGCCCAACTTCCGCCTCCGCCTGATCAGACCGCGCGTCACGTTGCTCGGGTGCTCGATCGACATGCCGGAGTGGGAACCGTCCGACCCGGCGATGCAGCGGGCCTGGGAGGCGGAGATGCGCCACATCCGCGCCCACGAGAACGAGCACGTCGCGATCGGCCGCCGGGACCGCCGGTTCTTGCAGCGCGCGCTGCAGACGCTCGAGATCCCCGTGACCGCGGTCGACCGGGAGGATGCGATGGCCCAGGCCGAGGCGTTGTTCCAAGCGGAGTGGGCGCGGATCGAAGGGGAGGCTCAGGAGCGGCAGCGCGCGATCGACCCCCATCCGGGCAACCTCCAATGCCCCGACCCGGAGGAAGAGGACGACACCGAAACCGAGGAGGCCGCGGGGGGCACACTGGGCGAGACCCTTGGGACGATCGGCGAGACGATCGGCGGCGCGCTCGGCGGATTGGCGTCGTGGTTCGGGGAGGACGAAGAACCGGCGTCGGCGGGGTCCGAACGCGACCGGGCGCAGACCGAGCCGGCTGTGGAGAGCGATGGGGCGGTCGCCACGAACGCGGAGTCGTCGGGCGGCGGTGGCTGGTTCGGAGACCTGTTCTCCTCCGACGATACCGACGAGAAGGACGACGACGGGGGGTGGTGGAGCTGAGGCCGCTGCC
>DATBFX010000038.1:0-4386 GCA_036558305.1 Thermomicrobiales bacterium
ACGCCATCGACCACTGGCTCGTCCGCTTCGGGGATGCCTACCTCATCCAACTCGACGACTGGGTTCGTCGCACCCTTGGCGGCGAGCCGCCGGCGGTCACCGGCGCCGACGGCCGCGCCGCGCTCGAAATCGCCGTCGCCGTGACCCGGTCGTCGCGCGAGGGCAGGGCGATTCCTTTGCCCCTCGCCTGAGCAATTAACGGGACGTCTCGAACGGCGGCGGCAGCGTGAGACCGAAGCGCACCGCGAGGCGGGTCATGTCCAGCCGGTCGGTGGCGTCGGGGTCGTAACCGAGGTGGCAGAGGAGCTGGATCTCGGCGGTCAGGCACCGCACCGGCCGACCGGCGACGAGACCGGTGCCGGCGAATCCTTCCGGCGGATAGCGCCAGGGCGTGCCGTCCTGCAAGACCTGGATGCCGCCGCCCCCGTCGTCGAACGTCACGGTGTGGACGTCGATCCGGCGATCGGTGGGATCGCGCAAGACGATGCGGGTGGGGCGCTCGTCCTCCTGGAGGACGAAGCCGAGGGCCGCCAGGGCCCGGCAGGCGATCTCGCCGTCGTCGAGGGCCATCACCACGTCGAGATCGTCGTGCGGTCGCGTCTCCTCGCCGAGGAGGGCGTCGACGCCCCAACCGCCGTCGAGCCAGGCGGTCACGTTCGCCCTCTCCAGGCAGGCGACGATCTCCACGACGTCGTCGGCGGTCAGCACCGGTGCGCTCCTCCTTTCGGCGATACTGCGGCGACGGATCGGCCATCGAGCAGTGTCGGGAGTATTCCATGGATCGCGACAGTCTCCCCGAGCATGTCCAGAAAAACCGCGTGGCTTGGGACCGATTTGCCGCCGACTACGTCGGGTCGGGCGAAGCGGCCTGGGCGACGGACGAGCCGTCGTGGGGTATCTTCGGTATCCCCGAAGTCGACGCCCACGTGCTGCCGGAGGATCTGACGGGACGCGATGCGGTCGAACTCGGTTGCGGCACCGGTTACGTCTCCGCGTGGCTGGCGAGGCGAGGGGCGAGACCGGTCGGGATCGACATTTCCCCCAACCAACTGGCGACGGCGCGGCGGCTTCAGGCGCAACACGGTCTGGAGTTCCCGCTGCACCTCGGCAATGCCGAGCGGACGCCGCTTCCGGGTGGGAGTTTCGACCTGGCGATCAGCGAGTACGGCGCCAGCATCTGGTGCGATCCGGACGCCTGGATCCCGGAGGCGGCGCGTCTGCTGCGGCCGGGAGGCCGACTCATTTTCCTGGTGAACGGCACGCTCTCGGTGCTGTGCACTCCCGTCGACGCCGACGACGAGACACCGGTGACGACGCAACTGGAGCGACCCTACTTCGGGATGCACCGGATCGATTGGCCGGACGGTTCGGTCGCATTCCACATCGGCTACGGGGAGTGGATTCGCCTGCTTCGCCGCAACGGTTTTGAGGTCGAGGATCTGGTCGAACTGCGGCCCGCGGCCGACGCCACGACGACCTACCCCTGGATGACGACCGAGTGGGCACGCCGGTGGCCGTGCGAGGAGGTCTGGAAGGCGCGGAAGCGGTGAGACCGCGAGCATTGTCCGTCGAAATGAGGACGCCTACGTAATTTGACTACGTGAAGCGGCGGCGAGAAGTACGTCATCCTATGGATGCGCGGCGGGTGCGGATGGCCGATGATGTGGACGTGGCCGGAGGGAACGGCCCGAACTAAGCGGAGCCAATAGGGGACGCGCACCGGGCCGGTTGACCGGACGGTCGGCTAAGAGGAATCGGTCATGGACTCTTTTGCGAAGGCGAACGTGGTGGCGCAGGCGATCCACCGCGAGCGGCGAATGGCCGACGCGGCGCGCACCTGGAAAAGCGAGCGGTCGGATCGGGTTGAAGGAGAAGAAACGGAATCGGTTGCCGGTGCGTGGAAGCGGTATAGACACGCGCTGGCGCGGGCGGCGCGATCATTTCGGTTGGGAGCGGCCCCCCGCCCCGAGCCGGTCGCGCGGTAGGCGATCGACATAGAGGTACGGCGATGGACGGAATTGAGGTCATCGACGAAGCGGTAACCCTCCATACTCTTGATACCCGCGCGCCCGAGTGCGCGCGAATTGTCCAACTGTCACCGACAAAGCGACCGTGCGACGACGTGCGTCAACTCGTGGTCGTCGTCTGGGCGCGGGCGAAACTCCTGGAGCGGCTGTTGACCGGGCAGGTGGGCGCCGATTCGGCGGCGCTGACCGGACTCGCCGAGATCGGCGCGGCCATCGCCGGCATCACCGCGCGCCTCGACGAATTGGAAGATTCCCTGGCGAAGCAGGCCGCGTAGTTTGCGCGATCATCGGGCGTCAGCCGTCAGGAAGTAGTTGATTCGGTGGGGATGGGCACTGACGGGACCGCGCGTCGGTCCGAGCGCGTAACCCTCACCCCCTGCCCCCTCTCCCGGTGCGCGGGCGAGGGGAGTGCATTTGCGGGAGAGGACGCCGCTTGGCCTGACAGTGGCCTGTCGCGAGGAGGGGAGCGGTGGTTGACGCGAACCGCGACGATCGGGCGCGTCTGAGGCTGATGATCGACGGGTATCAGGTGAGTCAGGCGATCGCCGTGGCGGCGGAGTTGGGGATTGCCGATTTGCTCGCGGCGGGACCGCGGAGAGCCGAGGAGTTGGCGCAGGCGACCGGTGCGCACAGGCGGTCGCTCCTGCGATTGCTCCGAGCGCTGGCTGCGATCGGTGTCCTGGTTGAAGTTGCCGGCGGGGAGCGGACGTTCGGGCTGTCGCCGCTCGGAGATGGTTTGCGGAGCGATGCGCCGGGGTCGGTGTGGGCGCTGGCGATCCAGGCGGGGCAGCCGGCGATGTGGGCGGCCTGGGGTGACTTGCGGCACAGCGTGATGAGCGGTGAGTCGGCGTTCCGGCACATCCACGGGATGGGAGCGTGGGACTACCGGGCGCAGCATCCCGACGCGGGCGAACGCTTCGATCGGGCGATGGAAGCGGGGGCGAAGGAGATCGCGACTCGGATCGTCGCGGCGTACGACTTTGGCGGCGTCCGCCGCGTGGTCGACGTGGGGGGAGGGCATGGGGCGTTGCTTGCCGAGATCCTTGGGGCGCGGCCGGCGGTCCGCGGTGTTCTGTTCGATCTGCCGCGGGTGGTCGAGGCGGCCGGTCCGGTCCTGGAAGCCGCCGGTGTCGGCGCGCGATGCGAGGTCGTCGGCGGAGATCTTTTCGCGGAGGTACCGGCCGGGGGCGACGTCTACGTCCTGAAGGGGGTGATCCACGACTGGGACGACGCCGATGCCATCCGCATCCTGCGGAATTGCCGGCGCGTCATGGGAGCGGGAAGCAAGCTGTTGGTGATCGAGCAGGTGATTCCGGACGACCGCGGGGCCGAGCCGTTCACGCTGTTCATCGATTTGCACATGCTGGCGATCCACGGGGCGGGCGAGCGGACGGTTGAGGAGTTCGGGGAACTCTTTACCACGGCTGGGTTTCGGTTGGGGCGGGTGGTCCCGGTCGACGGGGCGATGAGGGTGTTGGAAGCGTCCCCGGTTCTGCCCTACTCCCACCAGGACGCGGCGGCGCCCCAGTAGGGGTGCCAGGGTTCGACCTCCTCCTTGGAGTAGATGTTGAAGTGGGAGGTGAAGTTGCGCCCGTGGTTGATGTGGACGGCCGGCTGAGGACTTTGCCGCGTCGCCCATGCTCGTTCGTAGGGCTCGACCTCGACGACCCCAACCGTCAGCGCCTGGGCAAGGCGGATCGTGAAGTGGTCGATCGCGGCAGGCAATTTCATCGCGACCTGGTGGAGCGGCTGCTGGCGGTGTGGCATGGCCTTCTGGAAACCCCGCTCGAACAGTCCCATGTAGTTGGTGTTCAGGAGCACGTCCCCGGCGAACGGTTCGATGTCGAAGTAGCCCTCGGGGTAAAGAACGTCGTCTTCGAGGAAAAAGACATGTTCGTACGGTCCGAGCTCCCGGGCGATGTGGAGGAGTTTGAGGATCTGGAGGACGAGGGTGAGGTGGATGCGGACGTGGTAGGGGAACCCGACCTCGGGGAACGGGTTGTCCGCGATCGGTTTCCAGGAGCAGGTAATGACGTCGATGGGATGGGGCAGCGCCAACTGTCCGAGGACGCGCCGGAAATACTTGGGGTCGATCACCTGGCTGGTGTAGAAGATGCCGACGTTCTTCGATGGGGCGATGGGAACGATCACGATCCGGCCGTCGTCCGCTTCGTGGATGTGGTGGTCGTCGTCGCCCGGCAGCTCGTACGTGAAGCGGAGGGTCTTGGTTTTGCCCGGGCAGGGGTCGCCGAAGAGCTTGCTGGAGACGGTGAAACTGAGGCGCCCGTCCTGGACGAGCGACTGCAACCGCGGGGTGACGTCGATCCCTTCGTCGCCCCTGCCGTACGTGGCTTCGTGG
>DATBFX010000039.1:0-4503 GCA_036558305.1 Thermomicrobiales bacterium
AGACCAAGTTCGGGTTCACGCCCGACAAAGTGGCCGAGACGGCCAAGGAGGTACTCGGACGATGACGCCCACGCAGCAGCTCCATGACCTGGGACAGAGCCTGTGGCTCGACAACATCACCCGGACCATGCTCGACGACGGGACGGAGCAGGGCTACATCGACGACTACAACGTCACCGGCCAGACCTCGAACCCGACGATCTTCGACAAGGCGATCAGCTCTGGGGACGCGTACGACGAGCAGATCGCGGAGCTTCGCGAGAAGGGTCTCGACGGGGAGGAGCTCTTCTTCGAGCTCGCTCTCGCCGACGTGACGCGGGCGGCGAGGATGTTCCAGCAGGTCTACAAGGACACCGACCGGATGGACGGCTGGGTCTCGCTCGAGGTCTCGCCCAAGTTGGCCAACGACACCCAGGGGAGCATCCAGCAGGCCGCGGATCTCCGTGGCAGGGCAGAGGAGAACAACTTCATCAAGATCCCGGGCACCCCAGAGGGGCTACCCGCGATCGAGGAGTCGATCTTCGCCGGGGTGCCGATCAACGTCACGCTGCTGATGAACAGCGAGCAGACGATCGCCGCGGGGGAGGCGTACATCAAGGGCATCGAGCGCCGCATCGAGGCCGATCTCGACCCGGACGTGCCGTCGGTCCTCTCGATCTTCATCAGTCGCTCGGATGTCGCGGTCCACGACGAGGTGCCCGACGACCTCAAGAACACGCTGGGCATCGCGGTCGGAAACGCCACCTATCGGGATTGGCGGGGCCTCTTCGGGTCCGATCGCTGGAAGAAGCTCGCCGACCAGGGCGCACGGCTGCAGCGGCTGCTCTTCGCCAGCACCGGGACCAAGGATCCCGAGGCGTCCGACACGCTCTACATCGAGGCGTTCGCGGCTCCGGACACGATCAACACGATGCCCGACAAGACCCTGAAGGCCTTCGCGGACCACGGCAAGGTCGGCGATCCGATGCCCGAGGACGGCGGCGACGCCGAAGAGGTTTTCAAGGCCCACCGCGACGCGGGGGTCGACGTCGACGTGCTCGGCCTGCGGCTCCAGAAGGAGGGCGCCGAGGCCTTCGTCAAGTCCTGGAACGAGCTGCTCGAGACGATCAAGTCGGAATCCGAGCGCCTGGCCGCCTAGAACGTGCGGCCACCGGGCCGCGATGAGTGTTTGATGAGCGCCCGCGCGTAGGTTGCGCCCACGCTGCGTTCCGAAGATGATCACTCCCACCGCTTCGTCGCTTGTCCAAGGAGGGACACGTGACCGGACGACGGTTCCTGCCTCTCATAGCCGTTGGTGCACTCGCTTTCGCGCTGCCCGCCGTCGCATTCGCCGGTCCAGGCGACCCTGACCCGACCTTCAGCGGGGACGGGCAGCTCACCACCGGGTTCGGCAGCACGCCCTTCCACTCCGCCGACACGGCCAGCGCCTCGGCCCGGGACGCGAGCGGGCGGATCTATATCGCGGGGAGCACGCCGGCGAACAACGGGGACGTCGCGCTCGTCCGGCTCACGGCTGCGGGCGTCGTGGACACGACGTTTGGGATCAACGGCATCGCCACCGCCGACATCAACGGGGCTGACGACCAGGGGACGGGGGTCGCGGTCGACGGCAGCGGCAACGTCTACGTCGGAGGAACCAGTGGAGACCAGAGCTCTGGCGACGATTTCGCCCTCGTGCGCTTCACAGGCGCCGGGGTGCTGGATACGACCTTCGGCGGCGGTGACGGAATCGTCACGACGGACTTCGCTGGGCAGGAGGATTTCGCCAACGGCCTGGCACTCGTGGGCGGAAGCCCCGTGCTGGCGGGCTGGAGCGACGCCGACCCCGATGAGGATCACGACAGCTACGACTTCGCGGTCGCCAAGTACACGACCGCCGGCGTGCTCGACTCGACCTTCGACGGCGACGGGAGGGTTACCACCGACTTCGGCTCCAACCAGGACCAGGGCTTCGCCGTGCTCTCCACCGGCGCCGGGAGCACGTTCGTGGTTGCCGGGAGAACGGACCCGAGTGGGGCAGACGTCGGCGACTTCGCGCTGGCCCGCTACACGGCGTCCACGGGTGCGCTCGATGGCACCTTCGGCAGCGGCGGCAAGCAGACAGTCGACTTCAGCGGCGCCACGCCGAACGGTGATTTCGCCGCCGCCCTCGCGGTCGACTCGAGCAACAAGATCGTCGTAGTGGGTTCCACCGGCGGCTCGGATTGCGGTGTGGCCCGGCTGAGCGGAACGGACGGCTCCCCGGACAGCGGCTTCGACGGAGACGGGAAGCAGACAGTCAGCACGCCGGCGAGCGGTTCCACCTCGAGCTCGTCCGACCAGTGCTATGCGGTCGCGGTGCAGCCCGACGACGCCGTCGTCCTCGGCGGGACGGAGTTCACCAACGGCGAAGGGAAGTTCGTTCTCTCGCGGGTGACGAGCGCGGGGGCTCTCGATACCGCCGGATTCGGGACGGCCGGTTTCGTGATCACCAACTTCAACACCCAGTGCTGTGACGGCGAGGGAATCACGGGCCTGTTCGTCGACGGAACCAACAGCAAGATCATCGCGACCGGAACCGGGAATTCGAACTTTGCGGCTGCGCGGTACGCCCTGTCCGACGGGGCGGTCGACACCACCTTCGGCACGGCCAGCAGCGGCAGGGTGGAGGTGGACGTCATCAGCCCGATCCCAAGCAGCGAGACGGCCACGGACGTCGCCGTCCAGCCCGACGGGAAGATCGTCGCCGTCGGTCCGACCAACGCCGCCGAGATCGTGCAGGCGAAGGGCGACCTGGAGTTCGGCGTCGCTCGGTACAACGCCGACGGCAGCCTCGACCAGACCTTTGGAGTAGGCGGACCCGACGGCAATGGGCGGGTCGCGACCAACTTCGACGTCAATGCCGACGAAACAGGAACCAGTGACTCGCCCTCCTCGGTTGCCATTCAGCCCGACGGAAAGATCCTCGTCGCCGGCAAGACGAACCCACCCGGCTCAGATCCGGGCGATTTCGCGATCGCTCGCTACATGCCGAATGGCACTCTCGATGCGACCTTCGCCCCGGGCGGCCCCGACGGTGACGGGTTGCTGACCACCAACTTCGGGGGCGCCAACGGCGACTCGGCGAGCGGGATAGCGACCACCGGAACGCCCGGCACGGCTGGGTTCAGGATCGTCGCCGCCGGGACCAAGTCCGTCTCCAGCTCTTCCCAGGTGATCGCGGTGGCCGCCTACCAGGAGAACGGAACGCCGGATGCCGGTTTCAACGGCGGACAGCAGACGACCGATCTCGTCAGCGTCTATCCGACCGCGACGGTGGCGATCCAGCCTGACGGCAAGGTCCTGGTGGCCGCGACCCAGGGAGATTTCCAACCCTTCCCGGTCGACTTCGCGCTTGTCCGCTACACGTCGTCCGGAGCGCCCGATCCCTCCTTCGGTGGTGGCGACGGGATCGTCACCACCGACTTCGCCGGGGGCTACGACCAGGCGTACTCGCTCGCCGTTCAGGATCTCGGGGCGGATGAGGTGAGGATCGTGGTCGGCGGGGCCGCCTCTCCGGACTCCGTCTCCCCTGCCAACGGCGGACTTGCGGTGTACATGACCGACGGCAGCCTCGATTCGACCTTCGCTCCGGGCGGCCCCGACGGGGACGGCAAGCTCACCTTCGACATGCACAGCAACAACAGCTTCGATGCTGTGCGAGATCTGGCGATCCAGCCCGACGGGAAGATCGTGGGCGCGGGCTCGGTCGGGTCGGGAGACTTCGGCGTGCTCCGCGTCACCTCGTCAGGTGAGCTGGACCCCGGGTTCGGAGACGGAGGACTCGCCTCGACCGCCTTCCCAGTCCCGCAGTTCACCCAGCTTCTGGCCCCTGGCGTGGCTCTTCAGAGCGACGGAAAGATTGTGGCGGCCGGTGGACAGTTCAATCCCTTCAACGGGTCGGACTTCATGCTGGCGCGGTACGGCGCACCCGATCAGGTGTCGCCTCCGCCGCCCCAGCCGCCGCCGACCACGACGACGACCGCGCCGAAGACGTCGAAGAAGAAGTGCAAGAAGAAAAAGAAGAAGCACGCGGCGAGCGTCGCCAAGAAGAAGTGCAAGAAAAAGAAGAAGCGCTAGGAGTGAGCCGATAGTTCCGCCTCGTTAGGGTGCGGCGGGTGAGCTCGGAACCGCAGCTCCGCAGTCATCCGGCCTGGAAGGCCCTCGAGAAGCACCACGGCCAGATCGGTGAGCGGCATCTGCGCGAGCTGTTCGCAGACGATCCCGATCGCGGCGAGCGACTGATCGCCGAGGGCGCCGGCCTCTTCCTCGACTATTCGAAGCACCGGATCACCGACGAGACGCTCGGCTTGCCCAAGCAGCTGGCCGATGAGTGCGGTGTTTCCGAGCGGCGCGACGCCATGTTCCGGGGCGAGCACATCAACGTCTCCGAGGACCGCGCCGTGCTCCACGTCGCGCTGCGGATGCCGAAGGATCGCTCGCTGGTCGTCGACGGCGAGGACGTGGTCAAGCAGGTCCACGAGG
>DATBFX010000040.1:0-13949 GCA_036558305.1 Thermomicrobiales bacterium
CCCGGCTCGCTGCTGCTGGGCGGCACGGTCAAGGCCCCGTGGAAGTACCGGGACTACGAGAAGTACAAGTACCGAACGCTGGCCGACGACGTCGCCTGGCACTCGGCCGACCCGTCCGAACCGGACCTCGAAGCCATCGAATCCGTGATGAAGGATCGACGCTATCCCGCAGCCTACCTCTTCATCACGCGCAGCCAGATCGCCAACGACGACATGTTCGATTTGCTGCCGGTGCGATTGCGTGTTCTGAAGCAGGCCCTCCTGGATTCGCCGCAGTTCAAGGTCGTCTATCGTAACGACGATGCCGTTGTCTTTGTGCTCGCCAAGTGAACGACCAAATGATGGCGTGGTCCGGCCGCGGCGGGATGTTGGCCCGCGTTCGTCGTTCGCCCAGACTGTTGCGCACCGACCGCGTCGCACCGCGGTGCCTCACTCGATGGTTATCGCCCAGGAATGACCGAGACAACCATGATCAGATCGAGTTCAATGCGCCAGCGCCGACGGGCACTGCAATGGATCATGCCGATTTGCCCAGGCACCCAGCCGCCGCGCGGTCGAACCCGCCCGCGTCGAAAAGGGCGTTCGCCGCGACTCGATGAGACACTGCGGGATTGGTGGGGCGGCAGCCATCGGCTGGGGATGCTCGAAGCACCACCCCTGGGTCTGCCGTGAAGGCGCAAAGGGACCTCAATATCTTCGTCAAGGCCGGGCCCTGGCCCCCGGTTCTGATCTGCTCGGCGCTGCTTGCGGGGCTGGTCGTCATCCTCGGTGCTCCCTCCCCGATTCGTCCGATCGCGGCGCTGTGGTTCCTCGCCGTCTGTCCGGGCATGGCAATAGTCGGACTGTTCCACTTCGACAATCGTCCGATCCAGTTGACCCTGGCGATTGCGTCGAGTCTGGCCGTCGATGCCCTGGTTGCCATCGTTGGTCTTTACGTCGGGTGGTGGTCGCCTCAGGGATTCCTCGCGGTGCTGATCGGGCTGACCATCGCCGGCGCCGCCGCCCAGGTCGCGTCATCGATGGGATGGCCTCGGGCGCTGGGTCGTGGCCCGCGCCGGCGTCTTCGGTTGCGACGTCGGACGTCGACGCAGTTGATCCAACCGGGGGCTCCGGTGGAGCCGCCAACCGAACCGTCGTGGCGGCCCGATGCCCCGCCGGCGGTGAGGCGTCGCCGTTATCCAAGCGATCTGACCGACGACGAATGGCGCGTCGTTTCGCCCCTCTTGCCCGCCGACAAGACCGCGGATGACTACGACGCGCGCGTCGTCTGCGATGCGATTTTCTACGTCCTCCGCACCGGTGCCGGGTGGCGGCAACTCCCGCGGGGGTTTCCTCCGCAGGGAACGGTGCGCCGGTACCTCCGATCGCTCCGTCGGAACGGGTCGTGGGACGCGATCGTGGCGGCGCTGGAGACGATCAATCATTCCACGCGGCAACGTCCCGACGACTCGACCGCGTCGCAGCACGGCGAGCCGGAACGCAAGACCACGCCCAACCGGCTGCGGACGGAGCGACGGTCACAGAGGCGCCGCTCGCGACGTCGCAGGTAACGAAGGGCACGTGAGATAACCGGTCGCGAACGGGACGTCCGTCCCGGTTTCAGGAGAGATACCGTATCGGGGCGTTGATCGCCAAAGTGCGAGCTATCCGGACACGGGCGTCGCGTTCGTGGTGGCAATCGCGACGCTGAAAACGGGACGCGGCCCGTACAGGCGAATCTCGGCAACCTTGGCGTCGTTCGGAACCGAGTACCACACCCAGCCGCGTGACCGTTCTCCGTCTGGAAGGTTCTGACCCACCAATTTGGGTTGGGGTCCGATGACCGAACCCGCCGGATACTCATCCCCATTTGCGTCGACGAGGTGCACATCGGCAACCTCGAATTGCATGGGAACCGCCGAGCCGTTCGTGATGATTACCTGGGCCGACACGAAACGCGTGTTTGGTTCGGGTGTTTGCGGACGGGTCACTTCGCCCGTGTACGGATCTTCCACCGTGACGACGGTAAAGGACCAATCGGGAGCACCTGCCTCACCGACGACCGTCGCTCCCTGGGCGGTTGCCGAACCAATGTGCATCGTCAACGAGGTTGGGGCAGCGAGCACCGAAGCGACCACGAATTGTCGCCTGGTTGTCCTCGGCATCATCGCGATATCGTCCTCTCTGCCGTCCGACCAGTTGTGTGCTCCGCTGCTCATCTGAACGGGACCAGCGTCGCGGTCGCCTGATGGCGTTGCCGCAAGCGCCTCGACGCGGTGATCCGCCGGTTTCTGGCTCGTCCCCTCCGCCGAGGCGCATCGGGAATCCACTGACTCTCCGGCAACGCCCCTGCCCGAGTATAGGTCCGCCGAACAAACCCTGAGAAGCCCGGGCTGCCGTCGACGAGGCAGTCGTCATATGATAGTTGTCCACAATCGGGTCCTCGACCACGATCAGCCGGACCCTCCCCGCGAAGCCGGCTTCGCGGGCGACTCGCGCGGCACGGTGCACTGTCGAAGGAGAACCGTCGATGCCCCAGAACCGAGAAGGCCGCGCCGACCGCGACGGCGTTCAGGCATCCTCCGCCCCATTTTGGTCGGTCATACCAGCCGGTGGCGCCGGAACGCGGCTCTGGCCGCTGAGCCGGGTTGCCAAGCCCAAGTTTCTGCTGCCGCTCGTCGGCGAACGCTCGTTGCTGCAGGAGACGGCCGACCGACTCTCGCCGCTGGCGCCGGCGGAGCAAACCATCGTCGTCTGTGGCGCAGCCCACGCGGCGGCGATCGCGCGGCAATTACCGGAGTTGCCGGAGTCCAACCTCGTCATCGAACCCATGCCGAAGGGTTCCGGCCCGGCGATTGCCCTGGCTACCGCGATCGTCGGTTTACACGATCCCGAGGCGATCGTCGGCAGTTTCGCATCGGACCATTACGTCGAGGATCAGGACGCCTTCGTCCGCGCCGCCCGCACCGCCATCGCGGCGGCAGAGACCGACTTCCTCGTCACCATCGGGTTGACCCCGACTCGGCCAGAAACCGGTTACGGCTATATCGAGCGAACCGACGACGTGCTGGTACGTCTGGAGACGGGCACGGCCTTCCGGGCGGCGAGCTTCGTCGAGAAACCGGATCTCGCTCGCGCGATGCAATACCTCGAGTCCGGGCGCTATCTGTGGAACGCCAGCATGTTCGTTTGGCGCGCGCGTGCGCTCCTCGCAGAACTCGAGCGGCTACAGCCCGAACTCTACGCGGGGATTCTCCGCATCGCCGAAGCTTGGGGAACCGAAGCACAAGAAGCGGAGTTGGCCAGGACTTGGCCGACGCTGCCAGAATCCACCATCGACCAGGGTGTGATGGAGCAAGCGCGGGCGGTCGCGGTCGTTCCGGCGGCAATGGGTTGGTCCGACGTGGGGGAGTGGCACGGGCTCGGAACGTTGCTGCGGCGGGACGACCATGGCAACAGTCTTCGCGGCAACGCGGTCCAGATCGGAGCGACGAACTGCGTCAGTTGGTCCGGCACCGATCGCTTGATCGCCCTGGTCGGCGTCGACAACATCGTGGTCGTCGATACTCAAGACGCGTTGCTCGTCGTCGATCGGGATCGATCACAGGACGTGAGGCAACTCGTTCGCGCCCTTCAAGCCGCCGAGCAATCGAAGTTGCTCTGAAACCTATCCCGACCCGGCGCCGGGTGACGCCGGCGCCGGTGCCGGAACGGGCACGTCCAGCGAGCCATCTTCCGCCGTCAATGCGAGGTCTGCCGCGTCCTGCGGGACATCGAAGACCACGGCTTCATCGTAACCGAGCCCCGGCTGGTATTCGTCCGGTCGCGACTCGGAGATGTGCGTCTCAGCGATGACGTAGGACGTGGTCGCCGGCTTGTTCGGGGAGAACGTGCGCCCCTGTTCGTCCAGTAGCCGAAGGTCCCACCAAGGGAATTGCGACACGGGTTGTTGGCTTGCATTAACGACGTTCAATCTCAGCGCGAGGAAGATTCCGCGTGCCTCCAACGTCACGCCGCTGTTGCTGTCGGTCGTGTAATCGGGATACGAGGCGGCCTCGGTCACTGCGACGACCTCGACGGTCCAAGCCTGGCCAAACGGCGGTGCCGGCGTCGCCGGCTCGGCCGTGGGAATTACCGTAAACAGCACCGCGACCTTGGTGTCGAGCGAACTCACTTGCTGCTGGTAAGCGCCGATCGTCGCCCAATCCTCCTGCCGCAACCCGGTCTGATCGTTCGATCCACACGCTGTGAGACCACCGAGAACGGCGACCACCAAACCCGTGACGAGCCTACGCATAACCCGCCCTCTGGCCGAAGTTGAAACGCGTCGCGCCGTCGCTGCGACGCGTTCGGCGATGGGGCTTCCGCCGACCGATGCCTGCGGCCCGACCGGAGCGACCTCCACGGGTATTATGCATGTGTCGGTCCACATGCTGCGGGCGTTGCAAGCGAGTGTCCGCTCAGCCGCCCAGGTTGTCGTCATCCAGACACGCCAACTGGTGGGCTCTCATCGGGCATAATGCGGCGCGGATCTCCGTTCTTGATCCGCAACGGTGGCCAGCACGGCGATCGGGGCGACAGGCGTCTATCGTCGGAGGCGCGTGAGGCCGTTCATGATCATCCCCCTCTACGACGCGCACGGGCGCTATCGAGGTTTCGTCGCCGACGCGACGGTCTACGGTCGCACCGGCCAACCCATCGGCTCCGTCGAAGACGGTCGCGTGTTCAACTCGCGGGGCGATTTGATCGGCGAGTGGCGTGGACACACGATCGTGGCAACCACGCCGGATGTTCGCCTGGGCTCGGGGCGGAAAGGTGGCGGGCGGATGCGCACATGGCTAACCGGTCGCCTCAAGGGCGTCGGCTCACCGACTGAACCGTTTGACCGCCTCGAACGGATCTGAGCGCCGTTGGTCCCACGAGTCGATCGCTTCCCGCGACGGAACGGCTTTGGCGCCGCGAAAATGTGCGTCCGCCTCATCCAGCCGCAGCCTGCTGCGCCCACCGGCACCAGTCGCTGCCGCCCCCGGTCCCGGTCTTCGGACCAACCCGGACCGCGACTGCACGGCAACGTCGGGGGCGGATCCGCTCCCGGCGGTGTTCGATCCCCATGCTTGCCCTCACACGAGATTACGGGTCAGGGGCTGGCGGAGCGTGCCGCGGCCAACGCCGTCTCGAACGGTCGAGGATGCCATGGCACGTACCGTGCGTGCGGCCGTCCGAGGGATGACAGAGGCCGTCGGGCCGGCACCAAGGAACCCACCCGTTCTGCATTGAGGTGCGAGGGGAATCCGTGCTCCGCAACTGGTCGTTGAGACTCGGGGTTCTGCTCCTCGTCTTGCCTGCCGTCCAGGGGCCAAAGGACAACTGGTTCCCGCACCCGCAGGCGTCTCTCCACCGCACCGAACGCTCGCTGGCGACCACTGCGGGCTCTGCGGCCGCGGCAGGCGACGTCGGTGGTGTGCCCCAGCCGGTCGTTGCCGATGTTCAAACCCTCGTATTCGGTGCTGAGGCCGACGCCAGAGTCGAGCGCGACCATCCGGACGCGAACTTCGGCAGCGAGCCGGATCTGGTCGTGGACAGCGAGCCGCAGACGGCCAGCTACCTCCGATTTCGTATCGTGGGCGAGACGGGATCCGTCGGGAAGGCGACGCTGCGGCTGTACGCCTCGAACGGTTCGGGGAACGGCCCGGCGGTGTACCAGACCACGAATGATTGGACCGAAGCAGACATCACGTGGGACACGAAGCCGGGACCCGTGGGCTCACCCCTGGACGATAAGGCGACCGTTGCCGCCGATAGCTGGGTCGAGTACGACGTGACGGCGGCGGTCACGGGAGACGGAACGTACGCGTTCGGCCTCGTTACCGATTCCACCGACGGGACGAAGTTCTATTCACGGGAGCGGAGCGAAAACCAGCCCGAGCTGATCGTGATTCCTGCCGCCGGCTCGCCGTCCGCGTCTCCTCTCGGTGGAACGCCGGCCGCCCCGGCGACACCACCAAGCACGCCCGCACTGCCCGTCCAGACGATTCCCGCGACGAGGACGGCAACCGTGTCTCCGGCCGCGGCACGGCTCCCGACGGGCAGCCCCGCGCCGACGAGCACGGCGGAAAATGCGGGGGCGAATGCCGTCGCGACCACCAGCGCGCTGGCGACCGAGGCTGCGGCGGCGCGCGCAACGGCGGCCGCGCTCGCGGCGGACCTCGCGACGTCCGAGGCCGAACAGAACGCGGCGGACGCGACCATTGCGGCGCTCCAGACCGCGGCCAGTCGCACGGCCACGTCGACCCGTACCTCGCCACCCACCGCGACGGCCACACCGGTCCCCACGGCTACCCCGACCGCCAGGCCAGCGGTCACCCGCACCCCGGTTCCCACCTCCACGGCGATGCCAAGCCCGACGCGCACACCCTCCCCTCGCCCCACGCCGACCGCGACGGCCACGCCGACGGCCACCCGCGTCCCGCCGACGAGCACGTCGACCCCGCGGCCGACCGCTACCCCGACGGCGACGGCCACGGCTCGCCCGACGAATCCTCCGCGCCCGACGCCGACGGAGACACCGCTGCCTACCGCGAGTCCGACCGCTGTCCCTACCGCGAGCCCACAGCCGACCGGAACCGCAGCGCCGGGTCCCGTTCCGGCGGCAACGTCGACGCCGACGCCAGGGGTGCGCGCGGCGGATGCGGCGATGTTCCGAGGCGACCCGGCTCGCACCGGCGCTTACCGCGGTCAGGGGCCAACGAGCGACCCGGTCATCGCCTGGCGGTACAAGACCCGGGGCGAGGTCGTGTCATCGGCCGCCGTCGTCGACGGTGTCGTCTACGTGGGCGGCCTCGGCGGTGCCGTCTACGCCATCGGGGCGGCGGACGGGCGGTTGCGCTGGCGGTTCGAGACGGGCGACCAGGTCGCGTCCTCGCCGGCCGTCGTCGACGGCGTCGTGTACGTCGGCAGCTCCGACGGGAATCTCTATGCGCTCGACGCGCGCAGCGGGGAGGAACGCTGGCAAGCGCGGACCGGCCCCGTGGTCGGGGCGCCGGCGGTTGCCGGAAACACCGTCTATGTGGGGAGCTGGGGCGGGGCGTTGTATGCCTTCGATGCTCCGACTGGGAAGCGACGCTGGCGCGTTCCCGTCGAGGCCGAGGTGTACTCGTCCCCGGCCGTCGCCGGCGACCTCGTCTTTGGAGGCGGCGTGGACGGCACGCTCCACGCGCTCGACGCCGACACCGGCGCCGAGCGATGGCAGCGCACGTTGGGGGGCCTTTACGCCACGCCCGCCGTCGTGGGGGGTATGCTATACGTCGGGGACGCGTCCGGGATCATGCATGCCCTTGACGCCGAGACAGGCCACGAGCGGTGGCGGTACCGGGCGACTGGTCGCATCGCCTCCTCGGCGGCAGTGGCGTCCGGGCTGGTCGTGTTCGGTAGCGACGACGGGAGCGTGTATGCCCTCCGCGTGGACGACGGCACTCTGGCCTGGCGATTCACCGCAGACGGTGGAGTCACGTCCTCCCCCACGGTGGCCGGTCACGTTGCGTACGTTGCCAGCCTCGGCGGGCGACTGTACGCGCGCGACCTCCTCACCGGCGGGGCACGTTGGGACCTAGACCTCGGGGATGCAGTGCGTGCGTCCCCGGCGGTGGCCGCCGGCGTGCTCTACCTGGGCACCGCCGGCGACGCCGTGTACGCCGTGGAGAGCAAAACCTGATCGGCGCCCGATCGCCCCGTTCGGCACCCGGGACCCGTCGTGTTCGCTGCCGGACGGACTCGCGACCGCGCCGGCAAGCAGACCCCGGCGCTGGGGGTGAGGCGTTGGACCCTGGGCTCGTCGGTAGAAGTGACTGGCTCGCTCCGGCGGCGCTGGCCGTTGGCCTGGTCGCCATCGGCTTGGCCTCCCTGGCGTGGACCGTGCGGGAGGCAAGAGCCTCCCACTGTCCGGCCTGCGGGGGCCGAGTCGAGCCGGGCGACCGCTTCTGCCCTTGGTGCGGCAGGCATCCCGTGACGAAGGAGGGGACGCCGTCGGACGATCCGCAGGCCAGCGGGCCGACGCCCGGGTCTTGAGTGCAGACCGCGCCCGGCCGGGGCCGGTCGCCCGTTCCCTCCCGGCAGCACGGTTACGCCCGATCGTGATCTTCGGGCAGCCGACCGCGGCGACTGCCGGCTAACTCAAGACGTCCCGGCAGACGGTCTGCGACCGCCCCCTCGTGCATCGGCACCGCGATCTGGCGCCGGTCGGCGGTCGGCGCGACCCGCGGCCGTGGCGGCATCCCCGTGCCTCTCGCCCATGCCAGCACCCGCAGCGGAAGGGCGCGCCAGAGAGGGAGATCCCGCCGATCCCGATCCCGCCACCACCGAGTGCACGCATGTGTCAAGAATGATGTAAGCTGGGCCATTACCAACTCGCGCGGGACGCCGAAAGGGGGAAGAGGCGATGCCTGATGAGCGCATGGTGGACGGGCGCGCCTGGTTGACCGTCGGGGAAGCAGCCCGGGTAGCCGGGGTGCACCGGTACACCGTCTACGGATGGATCACGCGCGGGCGATTGAAGATGCTCCCGACCGACGACGGCACCCACCGGATCGCCGCCGCCGACTTGGAGCGGCTGTTGGCAGCGCGGCGCGCGGCAGCTGCGGTCGGTGTACGGGTCGATACCCTCCTACATTGGGGCGATGAGGGCCCCGCTGTGGTGGACTGAGGGTCCGGGAAGCCGATCGGCACTCCTCCTATCGCCTACCCTCGGGTTGGCAACCGACCGCCGAGTCGCTGCCAATCACGGCTCCGCGAGACGCGCACGGGTCATTTGGAGAGTTTGACATGGAGGGAGTCCGCGCTCGCAAGCAGCGCCGGCGTCCCCTCGGCCGTGGAATCGGCCATCTGAGAAGAAACCAGCGGAGTCCGATTTGAGTTTTGGCCGGGATTGGGATCACTCGATCATGTCGCCGCTTACACCTGGATGCGCAGTACACTCTGACATGACAGCGAAACCGGGCGACATCACGTTGTCGATGCTCCCATCGACTCTCGATCGGCGTCCCCACCGGTTGCTCAAGGGGGATAGCGAGGTTTGCCAGGACTCCAGATCAATCATGGCGCGATTTGGCAGGGCCGCATGTCTCGGAGGCGGTCCGTTGGCGAACCGTCTTCTTCGCACGCCGAATCCCGAGAAGGGTCTCCGGTTGGCTGTCGCTCACGGAAGGGGCCGCGCGATAAATCGAGGTGTTTCTCGCTACATCTGTGGTTATCGCCGTTGTAGCTTTCCCAAAGAAATACACATTACCTGGGCAAAGAGGGATCAGAAAATTTGTGACTTCCGGGGTGTACGGACAATTGACAATCGTCACGCGGTTACGTACTCTCCTGAACGCGGGAATCGTTCACGGACTTATAACCCGTAGCCCGAGGAAGGGGCTCATCCGACTAAGCGCCTTCCGCTGTATGAGTGATGCCGAACCGCATTTCGCTCATGCATCTTCGTGCATGAGCACTGCCGGACAGGCGACGAACGCGCGTGTTGATGCAAGAGTGTTAGGCAGGTGGGGTTCCAGGGAAGCGATCCTGCTTCGGCACGTTCGGTGGTGCTGCAGACCCGACTCCTCGACCGAGTCGTGCTCGGCGGATTCCCTAGCCCGGGCCTCATGAATGGGCGCGGTTCACTGGATCAACTGAAGCTGGAGGAAGTCGCTGTGACAACGCCTGGGCGTTGCCGCTCGCCCTGAAGAGCGAACGGGAAGATCAGAGAGGTGGGGGCACCGAGCCAACGATGACCCCCCACCCCCCTTGGCACGGTTGGTGGTCCGAAGCGGGCCACCGCGCGGCATTGTGCATTCTAGCGCATGTCTTGCCACGCGCCACCCATCCGCTTCGGACCGCTTGCCTTTTCCCTACCAAAGAACCATCAGTCGTAGGAGGAACGGGAAGTGGTCGCGAGTCTGCACCGTCTTGACACCATGCGGGTCGACACCGACGCCTGGGAGCCCTCCAGCGGCGGAATGTTGCAAGGTCTCCGCGTATCCGTCGTGGTTCCGGCGCTGAACGAGGCAGAAAACCTGCCACACGTCCTCCCCCGAATCCCCGAATGGGTCGACGAAGTGCTCCTGGTTGACGGCCATTCGACCGACAGCACGGCGGAGGTCGCGCGTGAGTTCTGCCCACGGGTCCGCATCGTCGTCCAGGAGGGTCGAGGCAAGGGCGCGGCCCTGCGATCGGGGTTCGCGGCCGCCACCGGCGACATCATCGTCATGCTGGATGCGGATGGCTCGACCGATCCCGCTGAGATTCCCGCCTTCATCGGTCCCTTGCTGGCCGGGGCCCACTTCGTCAAGGGCTCGCGGTTCATCCAGGGCGGCGGGACATCCGACATGTCGGTCATGCGCCGCCTCGGTAACTGGACCTTCGTCACCTTTGTTCAGTGCTTCCACGGCGGTCGCTTCTCGGACCTTTGCTACGGCTACAACGCGTTCTGGGCCCACGTGCTTCCGCTCCTGGCCCTCGACGGGGACGGTTTCGAGATCGAAACGATCATGAACGTCCGCGCGCTTCGCGCGGGGCTCAAGGTCGTCGAGGTCCCGAGTTTCGAGGCCCCGCGGATCCATGGGGTCAGCCGTCTTCGCACGATCCCCGACGGCTGGCGCGTGCTCAAAGCACTCTGGCGAGAGACCACGGTCGGCTGGCGCCAGAACCTGCGGGGGCTCATTGGCGAAGGAAACGCCAGGGTGGTGCCTCTCGAGCGCGGCGCGCCTTCCGGCTACGCCGCGGGCACGATCGCGCCAATCAAGCAAATCGATCTGTAGCCGCGTAGGGCGTCGTGGCTGGAGAACACGCACGGCAAGCATCAACGAAAGGTCCGCGGAGTGTTGGCAGATACGTCTCAGAAACGGGCAACGACCGGCTGCTCGCCCGCCGGGTTGCCCTCCCTTGACGTCTCGGTCGTGATCTGTGCGTTCGCCGACGATCGCTGGGACGATCTGGTGGTCGCCGTCGATTCCGTGCGCGCCCAGACCCCGGGCCCACGCGAAATCATCGTCGTTATCGACCACAATCCGACGCTGCTGTCGCGCGCGCGCAACCACCTCGAAGGCGTCGTCGCCTTCCCCAACCGCGAAGCGCGCGGCTTGTCCGGGGCACGCAACAGTGGGATCGCCGCGGCCACGGGAGCGATCGTCGTCTTCCTCGACGACGACGCGATTGCGGCGCCGGCATGGCTCGAACACCTGACGGCGGGATTCGCCGATCCGAGCGTGATGGCGATCGGCGGTGCCGTCGAGCCGGCGTGGGTTGGCCAGCGTCCCCGTTGGTTTCCCGAGGAGTTCCTCTGGGTCGTCGGCTGCTCCTACCGTGGGATGCCGCGTCGGTCCTCCCCGGTCCGCAACCCGATCGGCGCCAACATGGCGTTTCGGCGGACGGTGTTTGACCACGTCGGCGTCTTTCGGTCGGGGATCGGACGGATCGGTTCGCGCCCGCTCGGCTGTGAAGAGACCGAGCTGTGCATCCGGATTCGCCAGCACTGGCCGGAGAGCCTGGTCGTCTTCGAACCGCGCGCGCGCGTGACGCACCGCGTGCCAACCCGCCGGGCTGAGCAAGACTATTTTCGTGCCCGTTGCCTTGCGGAGGGTCGCTCCAAGGCACTCGTCGCGCGCCTCGTGGGTGCCGACGCCGGATTGGCGTCGGAGCGAGCCTACACGTTGCGCACGCTGCCGGCGGGCGTCGTGTGCGGATTCCGGGATGGCATCGCGCGTGGCGATCCGGCCGGATTCCTCCGTTCGGCGGCGATCGTGACCGGCTTGGCGATGACGACAGTGGGCTACGTGGCCGGTCGGCTTGCCGACCTCCGGTCCGTCGGCGGGGAAATCGGGGTACGCAACGGCGTTGAAAGGGATGGCATTGCTGCTCCGGCAGGGGCAGACGCGCAAACGAGGCAGGAGGGGTTACCGGCAATGGGCACGACGGGCGATTGGATCGAGTTTGACATGCACGGGCGCGCCTCGATGCGCGTCGCGAAGGGGGCACCGACCGCCGCACTCCTCAAGGACATGTTCGCCCCGTTCGTGACCGACAAGCGACTCGGTCACCACGACCTGACGGTCACGGGCACGATCAGGCCGGTCGAAGGGGTCTCCTACGGCGAGACGGAATACGAATACACCGATCACTCGCTCTTCCTCCACGAAACGGGCGTTCAGATCCTCCGCGACGAAGACGGCTTCCACCTCAATGGGACGCGAGAGTTGCTCGTCTCGGCGCTGCCACTGGTCGACCGCATCCTCGTCACCCGCGGGGTTGCCATGATCCACGCCGCCACGGTCGAGTACCGCGGGCACGGCATCGCTCTCCCGGCCTGGGGTGGAACCGGAAAGACGAGTACGATCGCCAAACTCCTCCAGCGCGACGGGTTCGGCTTCATGGGCGACGACTGGGCCTTCCTCGACGACGATGGTCGCCTGTTGAGCTACTTCAAGCCCATGTTCATCAAACCCCACCACCGGCCGATCTACCCGCACCTCTTTGCCAAGAAGCGCAAGCCGCTCGTCCCGGTCCGATTCTCTCGGCCACTCGGCAAGCTCACGACGCAGGTGCATCCCGTGATCACCAGGTACCCGCGTCTCGCCCGGGCGACGCGACGATTGTCGCCGGAGCACATGATGGTGCGACCGGACCAGGCGTTCCCGCATGCCCGGATGACGCGGGAGGCACCGCTGGCGATCGCCATGTTCGTCGAGCGCTTCGACGGCTCCGACGTCAGGCTGCACGAGAAGACCACCGGGTGGATGGTCTCGCGGATGATCGGCAACTTCCACGCCGAGATGACGCCCCACTCCCGGCAGGTCGTCACGGCTCTCGCGGCGTCGGGTCTCGTCCCGCTCGAGCAGACGTTCGGCGAAAAGGCCGCCGTTCTTCGGGCCGCGCTCCAGGAGAAGCCGGCGTTCTTGCTCCAGGTGCCGCAGTCGTTCTCGCCCGATCGGGCGTCGGACGTCATCGTCGAACACATCGAACGGGTCCTAGCCAACACGGGACTTGCCGAAGCAGGTCGCGGCGCGCGGCGAGACGCGCCAAACGGTCGCGAACCGGCTTTCGCAATCAGCGCCAGAATTTCAGGACTTAGAGGGTGTTGATGGTCACGGGCGACGACACGCGGCAACCGGGGACTCCCGATCCAACTCTTCCACCTCGCGACGGCGACCAGAATTGTGGCGCCGTCGCGGGGCCCCGCGGCGGTGTGCCGGGATCCGGTCCCGCGGCGAGCGCGCGACGCCTCACGCTCGGCCCGCGGCGCGCCGCCGCACGCCCGAAAGCGGGCGCCAGGCGCGCCGGTCTTCTGTCGTCCACCGCGATGACGCTGTTGCTGATGGCGGCGGTTGTGGCCTCGCTCGCAACGCCGTCCGCCGTCTTGGCCGACGACCCAGTTCCCACCGACACGCCGACGGACACGCCCGTGCCGACGCCCACGGACACGCCCATTCCGCCCACCGATACCCCCGTCCCGCCGCCGACCGACACGCCGGTCCCGGCACCCACCGACACCCCTGTCCCGCCGACCGACACCCCCGCGCCGACACCGCCGACCGCGACGCCGACGGACACCCCCACGGAGACGCCGACGCCCACGGAGACGCCGACGCGCACCGCCACGGCGATACCCACGGAGACGCCGACGCCGCTGCCCACGCCGACCGACTCGGCGACCGCCACCGCCACCGCGACGCAAGGCCCGACGACGCTCCCCTTTGCCGCGGAGGCCGATGCCTACGTCAGCAACACGAGCGGCACGGCGGGCATCAACTTCGGGACGGCGACCTCGCTCGTCGTCGACGCCAGCCCGCCGACGGAGGGCTACCTGCGCTTCGCCGTCAGCGGCGGGCAGGGGACGGTCGTCAGTGCCAGGCTGCGCCTCTCCGTCCGCGACGCCGCCGACGACGGCCCGGCCGTCTACGCCGCCGGCAACGACTGGACCGAGACGGGCGTCACCTGGA
>DATBFX010000041.1:0-16334 GCA_036558305.1 Thermomicrobiales bacterium
ACGGCCGCAAAGCCGCGCATCCGCACACCAACAGAAGCCCACACGAGTGGCGCTTCGGCAGTAGGATACCCCGAGGAGCGGCGCACGTCAACGTAGGCGGAGGGCGGAGGGCGGGAGAGGGCGGGGAGAACGGGCGGGGACCCAGGGGATGCCCAAGGCAGAGGGTCGAACCAGCGAGATCGCCCCGCCATTGTCCGCCCTCTCCCGCCCTCCGCCCTCCGCCCTCCGCCTTCGTGTTTACAGGTCCCGTGGTCCAACTTATACTTATCTCGCGCAGGAGCTGGGGGTCTTTGCCCTCGGCTCTTTATCCATTACCCGGCAATGCGCTGGCGGTGACGGTGTATCGGCAACTCCGCCGCCTGTGACGTCCTCGTGTTGTGCTGCTGCTTGCGGAATCCGATCCGTTGTCGAGGCGCCGGCGCGTTCGGCCTCGTCGACGGAGTTTGATCGCGTCCGAGGCTGTGCCAACGGCGACAAGAGGGGCCCGGAGATGATGAAAGATCGCACCGTTCGCCTGACCTTAGAGGGCAAAGCGAAACTCGAGGAGGAGCTCGCCCACCTGGTCTCGGTCAAAAAACCAGAACTCGCCACCCGGATTCAGGAGGCGACCGAACACGGCGACATTTCGGACAACAGCGAATACGAGGAACTTAAGGAAGACTTCGTCCTCACCGACGCCCGGATCCACGAACTGGAGCAGATGCTCGACCGTGCCGAGATCGTCGCGCCACCGACGTCCGGGAGCGTCGGGCTCGGTTCCGTCGTCACGATTCGCGGCGACGACGGGGAAGAGGAGACCTGGCGCCTGGTCGGGCCGGAAGAGGCCGATACACGCGAAGGGACGATATCGACCGACTCTCCCGTCGGCAGCTCGTTGATGGGTTGCAAGGTCGGCGACGCAGCGACCGTATCGACACCCGCCGGCGCCATCGTGTTTACCATCATCAAGGTCACCTAGCGACCCTGAGTGACGCCACCGGCTATCGGCCGCGGGACGAAGACCGTTGCGCCGCGCGCTTCCACGGTCTCGGCTATCCCCGGTTTGTCAAGGATGATCGCCTGCGCATGGACTTTCCCCTCTCGGATCTCCAAGAACAGCGACTGCGGAAAGCGGAGGAGTTGCGCCGGCTCGGTCTTGATCCTTATACCCCCCGCGCGAATCGCACCCACACGACCGCGGCGGCGCTCAACCGCTTTGCGGAGCTGGAGGAGACGTCGGGTCAAAGCGTCGAGGATCAAGAACCGATCACCGTGGCGGGCCGCATCGTCGGCGTCCGGCACATGGGCAAGTCCGTCTTCGCCCACATCCGGGACGGGCACGGACAGATTCAACTCTACGTGCGCCAAGACGACGTCGGCGAGGAGGCGTTCGAACGGTTTCTGAAGTTGTTCGATCTCAACGATTTCGTCGAGGCGTCGGGTACACTTTTCCGCACCCGGACCGGCGAGATTACGCTACGCGTGCGCGACGTGCGCATCCTGACCAAGGCGCTCAATCCGCCGCCGGAGAAATGGCACGGCCTCCAGGACGTCGAGATTCGTTTTCGCCAGCGGTACGCCGACCTGATCGCGAACGCCGACGTTCGTCGCGTCTTCGAGGTCCGTGCCCGGACGATCACCGCCATTCGCGCGTATTTGGACGGTCTCGGCTACCTCGAAGTCGAGACACCGACGCTGCAGCCCCTCTACGGCGGTGCCGCGGCGCGCCCGTTCACCACCTACCACCACGCGCTGGACCAAACATTCTACCTGCGCATCGCCGACGAACTCTACCTGAAGCGACTCATCGTCGGCGGATACGAGCGCGTCTACGAGATTTGCAAAGACTTTCGCAACGAGGGCGTCGATCGCAATCACTCACCCGAATTCACGATGCTGGAGTTCTACGAAGCCTTCGCCGATTACCGCACGATCATGGAGCGGGTCGAAGGGTTGATCGTCTTCGTCGCCAACCAGGTTTTCGGCGAACCGCGCGTGACGTTCCGCGGTCAGGACATCGATCTCACCCCGCCGTGGCCGCGGATGTCCTTGCGAGACGCGATCCTCAGGTACTCGGGAGTCGATTACCTGGCCCATCCCGATCAGCCAGCGCTTCTTGCCGCCGCGAGAACGGCGGGTGCCGACGTCGACACCGGCACCGTTTGGCCGCGGATCGTCGACGAACTCCTCAAACAGTTCGTCCGGCCAAACCTGATCAGTCCGACGCTGCTTGTCGATTACCCGGTTGCGCTGTCACCCCTCGCCAAGCGAAAACCGGACGATCCGACCCACGTCGAGCGTTTCCAACCCTTCATCGGCGGTCTCGAACTCGGCAACGCCTTCACCGAGTTGAACGATCCCCTCGATCAACTCGCGCGCTTCGTCGACCAGCAGCGCGACCGCGCCGCCGGCGACGAAGAAGCGATGCCCATCGACGAGGATTTCGTCAACGCGCTGATGTACGGGATGCCGCCGACCGGTGGCGTCGGCATCGGGATCGACCGTCTCGTCGTCCTCTTGACCGACCAGCAAAGTCTGCGCGACGTCATTCTGTTTCCGGCGATGCGGACGTTGCCCGCGGCCGGTCGCAAGGACGACCAGTCGGCAGGCGGGTAGGCGCGGCCGGCCGCGAATCGGACCGGCGGGCCAGTTCACGGCCCGATGCGCATGCGCTATCATCCAACCCGACGCGGCCACGGGCCGGGTGTGGTCGACCGCGTGGCGGGGTTAGCGGAGGCGGCAATGAGCGAAAACGGCGTCGAGAAGGATTTCGGTCCGGTCGACCGCTTTAAGGAAGCCAGCGGAATTTATGGTCTCGGTTTCGAGCGGGAATCATTTCTCGGTTTCATGCTTCCGTTCGCATTCGTTGTCATCGTCGGAGGAATCGGGGCTCTTATCATCTTTTGGCTCTAGCGTGTCTTGAGAAGCCATCCGCCCGTCCTGCGTCGACGGTCCGGTGACCCCTGGTCACTGCCGATTCTGCCTCTTTTCCTACTTCCCTTCGCGGATTGGATGTCATAAGATGGCCGTGGGTTTAGGGGATTACCGGGTGCCAGGTTTCTTGCACCGAGAGAGGTTGAAATGCGATCTGGCCGAGCGCTTCGCGCCGCCGTGTGTCGGCACGACGGTTCCCACGTGTTCCGCATCGTTCTCGCGACCATGCTCCTCACGTCCGTCGGCTTCTCGATGGCGAGAACGGCCCAAACATCGGCGAATGCCCCGTCGGAGTATTTTGTCCCGGACACCGGACACGCCCTGGCCGAACCATTCCTCTCCGCGTGGGCCGCGCGCGACGGGATGACGTCGCTCGGCCTACCCGTCAGCGAACCGACGACCCAGAGCGGACGTCTTGCCCAATACTTCGAGTATGGGTACCTGCAGATGGCTTCTGACTCGAGTTCTTCCGGTCGTCTCGTGCTTCGCCGTGCGGGCCGAGACCTGCTCATGGCCGGTGGGGACCCCGACCGCACCGTCGGCGGACGGCGAGTCGGGGGCACGCGCACTGCTGCCGCGTACCTCGTCGCGAAGGGTTCGCCGGCGCCGAAGGTAAGCGGACGCACCAGGGCCTACTACGATCACCACGGTGGCGTTGAACGCTTCGGCCAACCGATTTCGCAGTCCTATGTCGCCTACGGCAAGCGTACCCAGTGGTTCGAGTTCGGTCGGATCGAATGGGCGCTGACCGACAAGAAGGTCGAGGCGGCACCGGTCGGCTACGAGTTGGCGCGAATCCGTGGCATCGACACCTCGCCGATCGATCGCGGCACGCTCCCGGCCTTCGATCCCAAGCGATTTCGCGCGTTCCACGGCGATGGCACCATCCCGGAAGCGAGCGGACCGTTCAGCCCCGTCACGATCGAGATTCCCAAGATCGCGGTGACCGCCGCGATCGAGAAGGTCGGCATCGTCAAGGGGATCATGGAAGTCCCGGAAAACGCCTGGAACGTCGGCTGGTACTCGTCGCTTGCCAAACCCGGCGAGCGCACCAACGTCGTCATGGCGGGTCACAAGGACTGGTGGGGCATCGGCCCGGTCGTCTTCTGGAATCTCGATCTGGTGCAGCCTGGGGACAAGATTTACCTCATCGGCAGGGACGGCAAAGGCTCCACCTACGTCGTCGACCGGTCCTGGGAAGTCGACGCGAACATCGACGCCGGAACGATCATCGGCGACACCGGCGGCGAAACGCTGACCCTGATCACCTGCGGCGGCGCCTTCGATGGCTCCGAGTATCTCTCCCGCCACGTCGTCCGGGCCGAGCGAATCTGAGTCGCCGATCGTCAGCCGTCAGAACGGTGCGAAGTCGTCGTCTTGTCTGTCCGTCTATCCGTCTCTACTGACGACCGACGACTGGGCGAGCCAATCGCACCCGTTCCGGTTGTGCCAAAAAACCGCGCTGCTGACCGGATGTGCTCACTGCCTCGGTGACCAATCGATCCGCGTCGACGATGACGACGCGGTTCTTCCCCCGTGCCTTCGCGTCGTACATCGCCGCGTCCGCGATGGCGATCACCTGTTTCGCGGATTGCTCCCCGTTTCGCGAGACCGCCAGGCCGATCGAGACGCCGATGGCCGCCGGAGGATCGGCAGCGGGGCGAAATCCGCAGCGTGCGATCTCGTCGAGGAGCCGCTGCCCGACCTTGCGCGCGTCGGCCAATTCGAGTCCCGGCAAAATCAGCATGAACTCGTCGCCCGCGTACCGACCGGCGATGTCGGTGCTGCGGCACGTTCTCGTTAGCACGTCAGCTATCGTCCGCAACACGCGATCTCCCGCCTGATGACCGCACCGGTCGTTGACGGCTTTGAAATTGTCGATGTCGAGCAGTGCGATGGCCACGCTGCCACCGTACGCGCGGGCGTCCGCCAATTCGCGGTCGAGTCTCTGGTGGACCCTCCGGTGATTGACCAATCCGGTCAAGGGATCGAGATCGATCTGTTGGGTCAGGCGACCCGCCGCGCGCTGCGACTCGCCGAGCGTCAATCCCAGCCGCACCATGATCGCGGCGATGATCGCCAGACTGCCGACGATGACGGGAAGGCCGTGACGCATGCCGGCGCTCGTCGTCGCTTCGACGCCGATCGTGACGAGCAGCAGGAGCGCCTGGCCGTACAGGAGTGCGACGCGCCAAAACGGTTCCCCACTCGGGGCAACCTCCAGTTGTGATGGAAGCACGGCACGAGCGCCTCGACGGCGGCGCGCGCCGAAAGTCGCCAACACGACGAATCCGGCCAGCCACGCCGGAACCGCCAGCCGGCTAAGGTCGTTCCCGCTCCCCGACATGGACGTTAACCAGAGCACGTCGCCGACCATCAGCAGGCACGCGCCGGCGGCGACGAGCCCCAAGGCAGCCGACATGTGTCGGTCGCCCACATGCGAGAGGACGACGAGCAAACTCGCCAGAACGAGCCCTTCACCGCATAGGTGTAGGGCGACGGTCGTCCTCGCCACCCGACCCAATCCGCCGTCATCGAGTGCCGGTCGGGCAACCCAGGTCCAACCGACCGCGACGAGCGTGGCCGCGCCGATGACGAAATCCAGAAGACGTTTGATCCCGTTTGGGGACGGCCCTTCTTGAGGGCGAAGACGACCGATCCCGGAGACAAGGAGCGCGATCGTTGCGAAGAAGGTGGCATTGGCAGCGACGGCGGACACGCTTTCATGTTCGGTGGCTCGTCCGGCGTCGGCCTCAACGATTCGCCAAAGCGCCCACATCCAGCAACCCAGGGCAAACAGACGCCGCTCGATAGACGCAGGCGCCCGGCTGCCGGCCTCTACCCAAAGGACCGAGCCACCACCCAGCGCGGCTGCCAGCACGGCAATCGTGCCGATCCGGGTGTCGTCGCGGCCGAAGATGACCTGCCATGCCATCACACCGACGAGCATGACGAGGACGAGACCCGGTTTCGCCCACGACGCCCGGTGTGGACGGGATCGGCGTCGATTGTCGTCTAGTAGCTCGGTGGATTGGGCGCTGCCGCGGTGCATCGGGCCGTCATCTCCTTCCCAGGCGGACCGTCGCGAGGTCAGGATGTGCATTGGTTGCGCGCTCGACCGTGTCTGGGCCGCCGCGCGGTGCGACTGCCGGTCGGTAGCGGGTCAGCCGGCAAGCGACGTCAACCCGGCGGGCGATCGCTCGCCAACGCGGGGCACGCCCTTGGTCCTATTCAAGAGGACGCCGTTCCCGCCGGACAAGGGCAGTCATTCCCACCCAGACCGGCCACAGGTCACGTGTTGGAGCCGACAAATGGTCTATTGGGTAGCAGGAACCGGTGCCGGGGAGTAGGAATGGGGTCGGGAGTCAAGAGGCAACGTCACCGTGAAGGTGGCACCGGCACCACGGCTGCTGGTGACGCCGATCTCGCCGCCATGAAGCCGCGCGATCGATTGCGCAATCGCGAGACCGAGCCCGGTACCGCCGGTCGCCCGGTCTCGCGCCGTGCCGGCGCGATAGAAGCGCTCGAAGACGTGCGGCAAATCCTCCGGCGCGATCCCTTCGCCGGTATCACTCACCGCGATCTGCGCTTCGGAACCCACCCGCTCGACCGAGACGGTGATCTCGCCGCCGGGCGGTGTGTGGCGGATGGCGTTGTCGATCAGAATCAGCAGCAACTCCGTGATCCTGTCTCGTTCGGCGACGATGATGATCGGTTCGACCGCGACCAACCGCAGGCGCTGACCGGTGGCGAGCCCCGCGGCGGTCCGCAAGGCGTCGTCGACCACACCGTCGAGTCGCATCGGACCGCGCCGCGCCGCGTTGTCCGGCGGTGCCTCCGTCCGCGCGAGCGTCAACAAGTCCTCGATCAGCCGGCTCATGCGCGCGCTTTCCCGGCGCAGATCGTCCAACGCATCGGAGAGATCCGTCCCATCAATCGCACCGGTGCTCGCCTGCCGGAGCAACACGTCGATGTTGCCGCGGATCGCCGTCAATGGTGTCCGCAGCTCGTGCGAGGCATCGGCGATGAAGCGGCGTTGGAGGCGGAACGTCTCCTCCAACCGGTCCAGCATCCGATTGAACGTCAGGGCGAGCCGCGCCAGCTCGTCGCCGGTGTCCGGCACCTCGAGGCGCGTGGTCAGCGACTGCGCCGCCGCCGCCCCCACGGCGATCGAATTGGCCGTGGCCGTGATGTTGGCGACGGGTCTCAAGGCGCGACCGGCCAGCAGCCAGCCCCCGATGGCTGCCAAGACGACCCCGATTCCCGACACCCAGAGGAGCAATCGCCGCTCCAGCGCAACCGTGTGGGTGATCGATTCGAGACTGGCGCCGACGACGACCGTGCCGTAGAACCTGCCGTCCCTGGTGACGAGCGGAAGCAGGTACGCGCGTACGGGCGTGCCGTTCACCAGCACCGTTTCGAACGATTGCTTGGGATCAGGCCCAGACGGGGGAGTCACCGGCAAGACCGCATTCTTGAGGGAGTCAGACCGATCGGCAATGCGGCCGTCCGGTTGCACCGTCTGGATGTAGAGTCCCGATGACGCAATTGGATCCAATTCTGGCAGCTTGAGTTGCAGGCCGAACTCCCCGACGAACTGAGAGTTGTTCCGGATGCCGATCGCGGTGTTCCTGAGCCGCTGGTCGAGGTCCTGCCGCAGTTCGCGCTCGAGGATGAGCGACAAGGTGAGGCCGATCGCGAACAGCGCGGCGATCAGCAGGAACGTGTACCACGCGGTCAGGCGAAAGCGGATCGAGCGATAGAAGGGGCGACGCCGCGCGTCCATCGTTAGCCGCTACGGCGAAGGACGTATCCCACCCCGCGGACGGTCTGGATCAGGCGGGGCTCGCCCTTCGCTTCGAGTTCGCGACGCAGGTTGGCGACGAAGACCTCGAGGACGTTGGAATCGCCGAAGAAGTCCGGTCCCCAGACGCGATCCATGATCTGGGATCGACCGAGCACCTGATTGGGATGGCGCATCAGCAGCGTCAGGAGGTCGAATTCGCGGGTCGTCAAGCGCAATTCGCGGGCGCCCCGACGGGCAATCCGGGCGCCGAGATCGACGGTCAGATCGTCGAACGCCAGCGTTTCGGCCGGTTTCGCCGCGGTCGCGACCTGGCCAGACCGTCGCAACAACGCGCGGATGCGGGCGAGCAATTCGTCGAACGAGAACGGTTTGACGAGGTAGTCGTCCGCGCCCGCCTCCAGACCCGCCACCCGGTCCGGTACCGCGTCGCGGGCGGTCAGCATCAGGATCGGCACCGGGGGCCGACCCTCGGCGGCTTCGGCGGCGCGCACGCGGCGCGTGATCTCGACGCCGTCGATCTCCGGGAGCATCAGATCGAGGACGACGATATCCGGCGGGTCGTCTCGCAACGAGGACAGCGCCGAACGCCCCTCCGTGGCAACCTCGACCGCAAAGCCCTCGAAGAGCAAACCGCGCCGGACAAATCCGGCGATGCCCGGCTCGTCATCGACGACCAGAACCCGAATCTTGCCATTGACCTGTGGGTGCGCCGTCGTCTGCGTCTGCATCGATCATCGCTCCGTCGGGCTCGAAACGACGCCTGCTACGACGATCGTAACGCACGTTCGCCGAACCCGTCTCGGTCCGGCGGTCCCCGACGGCCGGGGCGCGCCTTGGCCTTCAGGGCGCCCCGGCCGTGTAAAGAGGGGAGGGGAAAGGGATTCGTCGACCTGACCGTCCGGTCGCTCCTTACTGCGTCTCCGCCGGGCGTTCGCCGAGCGTCACGGAGACGGTGAGCGACTGGCCGTCGCGATCAACAGTCAGATCCACCTTGTCACCAGGTTTGTGATCGAAGATCAGCATGTTGAGGAACGGGTGGGTGGCGTCGACGTCCTGGCCATCCATCGCGGTGATGACGTCGCCGGCTTCCAGACCCGCATCCGCCGCCGGACTGCCCGCCTCCACCGAGACGACACTCTGGCCGTCCTGGAGGGTCCTGACGCCGAGGTAGGCGCGCGAGACCTTTCCGGTGGCGATGATCTGATCGACGATGTCCTTGACCGCATCGCTGGCGATGGCAAACCCGATGCCGGTTTGGTCATCGCCGGAGACACCTGTTGGGGATTGGGTCGCTTTCGCGACGTTCATTCCGATGACCTGACCGCTCATGTTGAGGAGCGGGCCGCCGGAGTCGCCCTCGTAGATCGGCGCGCTGTGCTGGATCAAATTCGGCAGCGCGTAGCCGTCGCCGGTGTCAAGCGCCCGGTTGACCGCGCCGACGCTACCGGTGGTGACCGTGTTCGCGTACTCCCCGTACGGGGTGCCGATCGCGATTACCTGATCGCCGGGCCGGACCGTGTCGGAATCGCCGAAACCCAGCACGCCCGGCACCCGTTGCCCCGCCTTGAGGTCGAGTTTCAGGACGGCAACGTCCTGAAACGGATCCGTTCCGACCACCGTCGCATCGACCGTCGTACCATCGTAGAACTGCACTTCGAACGCCGTCCCGCCTGCCACCACATGGTTGTTCGTGACCACGTGACCCTGATCGTCGACGATGTACCCGGAGCCGACGCCGTACGGCACGGCCTGGCTCGACTCCGCCTGATTCGTGAACGGGTTGAGCGGCGGTTGGTAGTTGGTGACCGTCACGACCGCGGGGTTGGCTTTCGCCGCAACGTCCGCTGCCGTTTGGTTGGCGTCTTGACTCGACTGACTCCGGGACGACACGCTCCCCGTCGTCGAGCCGCCCTGCGCCGTCACCGTTGGCTGCGAGACCTGGGCAGTCGGTGTCGAGGTCGGGTGCGTCGCCGTCGCGAAGGTGATCGGCCAGTTGAGTGCGGCGACGCCCAGGAGCAGGATCGCCACGATCGCGACGAGTTGGACAACGCCCCGAAGACGCGACGGTGCCCTCCCTGCTGCGCGGTTCATCGCAGAACCAGCTCCTTTCGACTGATGCCTGACCCATCATGGCGGACGCGGTGAGTTGCGTCCTCGCACCGGCGGCGCTCGCTCCTCGTCGGGGTGGGAGCATTCTCTGGAGATGAGTATCGAACGCCGGGTTGAAGCCGAACTGAAGCGATGCTGAAGATCTGCTGAAAGCACAACCCTTCTTCAGGACGCAACGACCGGGCCGAACATCAATCTCGCACGCGATTCCGGCGGGAACGGAACCGTAGCGCCATATCACTATCGTGGTCACGTCGCCAGGCGCAGACCCATCGCACTCCGGACGAGGTCGGGAATACCCGAAGGACGATCCGCGACCGTAACCCGCGCCGCCTCCAGCGCGGCGATCTTTTCCGCCGCCGTACCGGTGCCACCGGAGATGATCGCCCCCGCATGACCCATCCGCTTGCCGGGCGGCGCGGTTCGGCCGGCGATAAATCCGACCACCGGTTTGGTCACGCGGGAGGTGATGAACGTCGCCGCCTCCTCCTCGTCGCTGCCGCCGATTTCCCCGATCATCACGATCGCCTCGGTCGCGGCGTCGGCCTCGAAGAGTTCCAGCACGTCGACGAACGACGTCCCGATGATCGGATCGCCGCCGATACCGACCGCGGTCGTCTGACCCAGTCCCGCCCGGCTGAGCGCGTCGACCACTTCGTAGGTCAGTGTTCCGGAGCGCGAGACCAGGCCGATCGGTCCCACTTTGTGGATGAACCCGGGCATGATGCCGACTTTGGCCTCGCCGGGCGTGATCAGACCCGGGCAGTTCGGACCGATCAACCGCGTTCCCTTCGCCCTGACGTAGGCAAAGACCGGAACCATGTCGAGAATGGGGATGCCTTCGGTGATGCAGACCACCAGCGGAATCCCGGCGTCGGTTGCCTCGTAGATCGCGTCGGGCGCGAACCGCGCCGGAACGTAGATGATCGACGCGTTCGCTCCGGTTTCGGCCACCGCATCGGCGACCGTGTTGAACACCGGAACCCCGGCAACCGACTTCCCCAAACCGCCCGGTGTCACACCGGCGACGACGTTCGTTCCGTACTCGACCATCTGCGTCGTATGGAACGACCCTTCGCGCCCGGTGATCCCTTGGACGAGCAGTCGCGTCTGCGTGCTGACCAGAATACTCACGCGCACACCCCGAAGAGACCGAGACGAGGACTGAGGACTGAGGACTGAGGACTGAGTGGGGCCGTGTTTCTCAGTCCTCAGTCCTCAGTCCTCAGTCCTCTTCGGTTCGACTAGCGGCCACCACCTGCCGGGCGGCCTCGTCCATCGTATCGACCGCCTGCAGACCGGACTCGGCCAGGAGGCGGCGACCCTCCTCCGCGTTGGTGCCGGCGAGGCGGACGACGATCGGGGCCTTGACCTCGACCCGACCCAGAGCCTCCCGGATGCCGTTGGCGACCACGTCGCCCCGCGTAATGCCCCCGAAGATGTTGATCAAAATCGCGCGGACGTTGGGATCGGCCGTCACCAGCGAAAAGGCCCTGGCGACCTGGTCGGCGTTGGCGCCGCCGCCCACGTCGAGAAAGTTGGCCGGTTCGCCGCCGTGCAGCTTGACGGCGTCCATCGTCGCCATCGCCAGACCGGCGCCGTTGACGATGCAGCCGATGTTCCCGTCCAACTTGACGAACGAGATGCCGGCACGACGCGCATCGAGTTCGGTCGGGTTCTCCTCGTCCAGGTCGCGCAGATCCTCGATCCCCGGATGCCGGCCGAGCGCGTTGTCGTCGAAACTCATCTTCGCGTCGAGCGCCAGCCATTCGCCGCCTTCGGTCAGGACCAACGGGTTGATCTCTGCCAGCGTCGCGTCCTCCTCGACGTAGGTCTCGAAGAGATTCTGGGCGATTGTCGCGAACCCGCCGACCTTGTCCGTGGCGAGACCGAGCGCGAACCCCAGCGCCCGCGCCTGGTACGCCCGGAAGCCGAGAAACGGATCGGCGACAGCCTGCACGATCTTCTCCGGTCGATCCCGCGCAACCTCCTCGATGTCGACCCCGCCCTCGGCGCTCGCCATGACGCTCACGCGCCGTTGCGGTCGGTCGAGCACGACCCCGAGGTAAAACTCCTTCGCGATCGACACGCCGGCCGCGACGAGCACTTTGCGCACTCGCCGGCCGCGAATGTCCATGCCGATGATCTGCTCGGCCGCTGTTCGTGCCGCCGCCGGGCTCTTGGCGAGTTTGACTCCGCCCGCTTTGCCCCGCCCTCCGGTGTGCACCTGCGCCTTGATGACGACTGCGCCGCCGAATCCCTCCGCAATGGCCTCGACCTGATCCGGAGAAGCGGCGACCTCGCCCGCGTTGACGGGAATGCCGTGGCGACCGAGCAGCATTGCGGCCTGATACTCGTGAACGTTCATGCCGGTGGGCGTCTCCCTGGTCTGGTCGGCCGCCGTGTCGAGCATGCGCCATGGCCGAACCCCACCGGCATCCTAGCACAGCATCGACCGCGAGCGGACGGCCCGCGTGCGGTCGCGGAAGCCGTACGGTTCGCCAAGAAATGCAAAGGATATTGGTGGTGAAAACCCGTTGACAAAACGGCTCCCATGCGCTAATAGAGACGGGACGTTTCCAACGTGTACGCGCTCGTCGGGCCCGCTGGTAATGCGTAGCCCCGTGTCTCGTTCCGCCGGAGCCGTCATGGCCGTTCAGGTTTTCTTGTTCAGCGTCGTGGGCCAGCCACGACAGGGAGTGTTCAGGCGGAATGAGCGACAAGACGCTCACGTGCCGCGATTGCGGTCAACAGTTCACGTTTACGGCGGGCGAGCAGGCTTTCTACCAAGAGCGCGGTTTTTCCGAACCACAGCGATGCCCGGCGTGCCGGCAGGCGCGTAAGGCACAACGGTCGGCGGGCGGCGGTTACGACTCCGGGGGTTACGGCGGCGGCGGCTACGCCTCGTCGGGCGGCTACGGTGGCGGCTACTCCGGTGGCGGTGGGGGGTATTCCGGCGGTGGCGGCGGTTATTCGTCCGGACCGCGGCAGATGTACCCGGCCACGTGCTCCAACTGCGGCAAACCGACCGAGGTCCCTTTCCTTCCTCGGACGGACAAGCCCGTGTACTGCCGCGAGTGCTTCCAGGAGCGACGCGGCGCCTCGCAGCGATACAGCGACTACTAGACCTCTCGCCTCGAATCGCGGGCCGGCCGGACCCATCCGGCCGGCCCGTTGCATGGGAAGTGCAACCCTCCGTCTTCCACGGTTGGCGCCGGCAATCACCCTCCCGCCGCACGTTGGAGTTGCCGAACATAGTTCACGACGTCCCAGCGCTCATCCTCGCTGAGCGCCCAGTCGTACGCGGGCATCGCCGAGCCGGGCACGCCGTTGGTCACCGCGTGGTAGAGGTCGCCATCACGCTCACCGCGACTCCTGCGGTCGGTCAGATCGGCGGCCGACCCGTGGGCGTGGGTGGGATCGGTCGTCACGACGCCGGCGCCGGCCGCGCCGTGGCACAGAACGCAGTTCGCCGCATAGATCGCTGCGCCACGTTGGACCGAGCCGGCATCGCCGCTCATCGGATTGGCAAGAGCCGTGTCGACCGTCACGGGGATGGTTTGGCGGACGGCCGAAACCGTAAACCCTGCCGCGATCAAGGCGACCATCGTCAAGACCAGCCCCGCGGCGATCGGTTCCAACCCCGGTAGCCGCCGTACGCCGATCACCCCGCCGATGGAAACGATCGCCGCGAGCGCCAGGAGCGCCCAGGCGCCGAACGTGAATCGCGGCAACCGCCAGGCGTCGTTCACGGCACGAGGCGGCGGCACCCCGGCTTGCCGCGTGTCGACGGAGAACGAACCTTTCACGTCCTCCAACCCCGCCCGCCGAACGATCACCTTCACGTCCCAGACCCCTTGCAAAGCGAGCCGAACCGCCGGGAACGCGAAGCTATTCGAACTGCCGGCCAGCGGCTGCGCATCGAAGCGATCGGTCGTGAGGTCGGAGGCACCGTCGGCGGCGACCGATGCCTCGACAATTAACCGCTGGATGGCCGCCGGAACTTCGCCATCGGCACCGGTGACGGCAACCGTGAAGCGATCATCGGGATTGCCGGTGAGCCGGCCGAGCAGCCAGACTTGGAGATCGCCCGCAACAGCGTGCCGATCGACGACGATCGTCCTCGCCGCCACGTCGGTCGCCAGCGGCGCATCCGCCGGCGGCAGTTCCGTCAGCGCCGCCGCGGCGAGGACGATCGCACCGCCCAGGACCAACTCGACGGCGACGACCAGTTCCGTCGCGCGTAGTTGTCGTCCGATCGCGCCGAGTTCGCCCAGTGCCGCCAGCGAACGCAACCGTGGTCGGTTGACGAGGAGATTGACCGCCGCGGCGACGAGGACGATGGCGACCACCACGTGTTTCACGATCAGGGTCACGCCGTAGTCCTGGCTCCGCAACGCGCGCGGACCGGAGACGTGGAGAGCCGCGTTGACAAGTCCGGTCGCGAGCAAGGCGCAGACCGCACAGAGCGCGAGCCCGGAAAATCGTGTCACGACCCTGGCGGCAACGGCCGCCACTTCAGCCGTCGCCCGCCGGCTCGACTCCACTAACGCGGCCAGCAAGTACGCCAGTCCGCCCAACCAGACCGCCGCCGCGAACAGATGCAACCAGTCCGTCGTGATCGCAACCGTTCGGTTCGCTTCTCCCGCCGCGTGTCCGGCAAGCGGAACCGTCAGCAACAGACCTCCACCGCCGACGACGCCGAGAACCCAGGGCCAGGTTGCGCTGGTACCGCGTCTGCCGACGAGGTGCCCGACCGCGATGAGACCGACGAACAGGGCGATCCGAATCAACCACGCGGTGCCAAACGTCGAATGGAAGACAATCCGACGATAGATCGCGATCGACGGCGGATCGCCCGGCCCCGCACCCGTGGCAATCAGCCCTTGGTCGACAAGCGTCAACCCGAGCCCGATTGCCGACAAGAGAGCCGAACCTTGCCAGATCTCCGTCCACCGCTCCGCGATGCGCGACGACACGGCCGGTGATCGCCGAAACGGTGTCGCGACGATGCCGCCGAACGCGAAGCCGCCGGCGAAAACGAGCATCGACGCCAGTTCCACCCAGCGAACGAGCACCCGCCACCAGGCCGGACGGCCGGCGGACACGAGCGAGCCGATGCCCGTCGGGACCTGTCCCGTCCCGACGCTGAACGGCAACGTGCCCGAAGTCGCGTGGCCGTCGGCCGCCGACAGCACCCGCCAAACCAACACGTACGTGCCGGGCACCAGCGCGGCCGGATCGAGCACCTTGACAACGAGCGTCTTCTGATCGGCCGCGTCTGTCGTGATGGGGGCAATCGGGACCGAGCTACCGCCGCCCGTGAGCAGTTCGGCCCGGCTGAAGGCAACGTCGATCGGTTCGCTGAACTCGATTCGCACGTCGGACGGCGCCGCCGGGAGCGCGCTCCCGGCGGCGGGAGTGGCGCCGACCGGACGCGCGTGCGCCGCCGCGTCCGGTGACTGCCGGATCGCCAGAGTTGCGCTGCAGGTGATTGCGACGATGAGGCAGATCGCCCGAGCTCGCCGTTGGAAACTCGGTGCCCAACGATGACGCTGCCGACGCGTCCCCTCGACAATGTGGGGCGCCGGCGCTTCCGAATCTCTTGGGGTCTGAGCGTGCGTCGATCGCATGTCCGCATTGTGCCACCTCGACACCGCGCGGGGTCGGATCGTCCCCGGTGCTATACTGCCCGTCCTGCCGGTTCCGGCACCCGGCAACGCCACGATCAATCGACATTGCCGGATGCGGTCGGTTCTGGCAACGCTTGAGGTCGATTAAGTCGAGCAGAGTCCACGGGACCGGTAGTCGGGTGTCTGATGACCAGTCTGTGCGTACTGACCGAAAATCCGTCGCGGCCGTGAGACCGCTCATCTCGGATCTCGTCTCACTGGGACGAAAGGCGAGACGTGCCATACCGCTCCCACGAACACCGATTCGCCGCCAGACGGGCGCTTCGTCCGAGACGGAACAAGCGTCGCCGGTGACTCCTTCCGCGTTCACCGAAGGTGAGATCGTCCGCGAAGGCAGGCTCGTTCGCTTGCGGGCCCACGTCGTCGCGAATCGCCCCGCGTTTCAGCGGTGGTACGCCGACGAGGAGATCGCCCGTCTTTTGCGCCACGACCAGCGCCCGCTCAACGCGATCCAATCGCGTGGCTATTTCGACACGATCATCATGCCGCTTTCGGCGCGCGGCATGTGTTTTGCCATCCACGAGGCTGCCACGGACCGCTTGATCGGGACGACGGCACTCACCGATGTCCAGGGGTCCGAGCGTCGCTCTGCTCTCTTCCGCATCGTGATCGGCGAGAAGGACTGTTGGGGACTCGGCTACGGCACCGAGGCGACGCGCCTCGTGGTCGAAGAAGCGTTCCAAACCCACGAGCTCGACGCGGTGCGCCTCGAGGTATTTCGGCACAACGCGCGCGCCCTGGCGGCCTACCGCCGTGTCGGCTTCCGCGAGACCGGCAGCCACGTCGAATTCGTCGGCCGCGACCGTTTCGAG
>DATBFX010000042.1:0-5340 GCA_036558305.1 Thermomicrobiales bacterium
GAAGCAAGCGGGCAACAGGCCCCGCCCGACCACAGCGGAGCCGGCCACGCCGGCCACGGCGATCACGGCACCCACGAGGACGCCGGCCCGCCCGCCGCTTCCCCCGCGGCGAGCGCGACCGCGACCGCGACACCGACCGTCGATCCGGCCGCCACCTGGACCCCGGTGCCGTCGGCGACGACGGGCGAGACGCCACCGACGGCCACGACCGCGGCCGGCGGCGAGGTCGCCTGGATCGCGATGGAAGACGACCGCTTCGACCCCAAATCGCTGACGGTCAAGGCCGGGACGACCGTGACCTGGATCAACAAAGGGGCCGACTGGCACAGCGTGGCCGCCTTCGACGGCAGCTTCGAGTCCGACCAGGTCTCTCCCGGCGAAACCTTCTCCCATACCTTCACCACGCCCGGCATCTACAAATTCATCTGCAAACACCACGGCCGACAGGGCATGATCGGCCAGATCACCGTCACCGAATAAGGGTTCGAATCGTTCCTGGTGTCCGCTCCGGATCGGCCACGCGGGAGCGGTAAGGAGGAGTCTACGCCGGTTCAGGACAACGACGAGTCACCGTCGGTTCAAATGCCGTCATTCGCGGCTATCGAAACAGGGGAGGATCTCATGCGCATCGACAGCAACTACCGACCGCGGGCCATCGCCGTCGCCCACACCATCGAAGGGCTGCGAGACGGTCGTCTCTCCCGCCGCGAGGCCCTCCGCCTCATCGGCGGCGCCGGTCTCGCCACCACCGCCTTCATGACCCTCGGGCGCCGCGCCTTCGCCCAGGACAGCGGCACCCCGCCGGCGATGGCGACCCCGCAGATCGGTCCGCAGGCCGACGGCAGCACGCTCTGGCACGTCAAGGTCGGCGACATGAAGATGGAGGAGCTGATCGAATTCCACGGGTTCTACCCGAGCGAGTTCACGATCAACGCCGGCGACTCGATCTGGTTCGACTACGGCATGGGCGGGTTCCACACCGTCAGCTTCCTCTCCGGCGGCGACGTCCCACCGATCTTCATCCCGGACCCGGAGGCCGGCACCCCCACGGCGGGCGCGCCGCCGAAACTGATCCTCAACCCGGCCATCGCCTTCCCCGCCGGCGGTGATAGCTACGACGGCACCGGCTACGTCAACTCCGGTATCGACGTCTTCCGCGATCCCGGCCAACCCTACGTCCTCAAGTTCACCAAGGCCGGCAGCTACGACTACCTCTGCATCATCCACTCGTCGGTGATGAAGGCCAAGATCGTCGTCCAGGAAGCGGGCGCGACCGTACCCCACACCCAGGCCGAATACGACCAGATGGCCGCCGACGAAATGGCCAAACTCTACGAGATCGCCAAAGCCGAGAAGGAGAAGTACGGGCAGGCGACCAGCACCCAGAACGCCGACGGCACCACCGCGTGGGAACTCACCGTCGGGGCGGGCGGCGATACCCAGGCGCGGGTCCAGTCGTTCCTTCCCAAGGAATTCGAGATCACGGTCGGCGACACGGTGAAGTGGGTGCACCGGGCGCCGGGCGAACCGCACACCGTCTCCTTCGTCGGCGCCGGCGAGACGCCGCCGGAGGACACCATCGTCGAGCAGTTCGCCGATGGGACGCCGAAGTTCGTCCAGAGCATGGACACCTTCATGCCCCAGGGCGGCAACGTCTGGCACGGCACCGGCTGGCTCAACTCCGGTTTCCTCGGCATCCCCCAACTCGGCCTGCCGATGGACTTCGAGGCCACCTTCGACACCGCGGGCGACTTTACCTACTACTGTGCCCTCCACGGCGATTCCCAGGGCAACGGCATGGCCGCCAAACTCAAGGTCTCGCCGAAGTAGCGGGCCGACACGTCGCGATGGACGGGCCGGGGCTCCCAATCCGGGAAGTCCCGGCCCCTTTGTGCTTCTTCCCGATTTCGTCCGTGCTCATCGCCCGCCGGGTCATCGCCGGCACCGGTCGACGCGCGGTTGCTACCCTCGGGCCAGGGTGTGATAGACGAAGAAATTGACCGCCGTCCACCCGAAGTAGGCGAGCACCGACCAGGTGAGCCACCGAGAGGTGGCCCCGGTACCGCTTGGAACGTCGTCGGCCGCCGGGCCGAGCAGCCGGGTGACGACGCCCCGATCGACCGCGATCAACGACACTAAGGGCAGCCCCCAGATCATGTACCAGGCGTGGGCGTTGGTCGGCAGGTAGCCCTCGGCGACCATCACGACCGCCCAGGTCGACACCTGCGCGCGGAGCAGATCGTTCGCCGAGGGGGTGGGCTTGTCCGGACCGCGGAGCCGGTACGTCCGCACGGCGAGCACGGCGACGGCGCCGATCGCCAGCAGGGAGGCGGAGGTCTGCGCGATTTTCGTCCCGCCGGAACGGATCCAGGCGGCGGTGAAGCCGAGCTGCGGCATCAACCAGAACCAGAATGGGCTGGCGTGGAGGGGCCGGAAGACGTAGAGCGTGCGGTAATCGGCGATGAGCGCACGCGGGAGGCGACCGCCGCCCCAATACGCGGCGAATGCGACCGCGAACAGTCCCGCGATGGCGACCGCGTCGCCGAGCCAGCGCCGGACCACGACCCGAAGGGGATCGGCCCGGTTCGCCAGCCGGACCAGAGCGGCCGCCCCGAGCAGCGGCAGCGTGACCGGTTTGCAGAGGGCCGATGCGGCGATCGCGAGCAACCCGAGGCGGACGCGACCAGGACCGGGCGAGGTGAGGAGGAGCAAACCGGCGAGCGCCAGGGCCATCAGGAGTGCGTCGAAGTGGGCGGTGCCGGCCGTTTCGTAGAGCACGACCGGCGACCAGGCGACGAGGACGAAGGCGACGACCGCGAGGCGTGCGTCGCCGGTCAGCCGCCGGGCGACGCGCGCAGTGACGAGACCGAGGGCGAGGATGGAGAGGCTGGCGACCACCTTGAACCCGAGACTCGTCGCGAACGGCGCCGTGCCGGTGGCCCCGTCGACCAGGCGGCTGACCCACGTCCAGATCGGTCCGTAGGGGGCCGTGATCCGCTGCCAATCGCTGTAGCGGTCGAAGGGAGTCCGCCCGAACGAGTGCGGCGACTCCAGATACGGGTTGCCGCCCCCGTTGGCGACGCGGGCGACCGAGGCATAGAAGAAGACGTCGGTGTTGATCGGCGGGTAGGCGAGCAGGACCACGGACGAGATGACCGGACCGAGCATCCAGCGGCGCAGCGAGGGCCGGCGTTCCCTGAGCACGGCCCAGAGCGCGACGATCTGGATCAGGAACAGGAGCACGAGCGCGGCGCGCAACAAAAAGAGGTAGGGGCCGGGCGAGAGGACGTGACCGGGTCCGACCAGGGGCAACCAACCGAACCGGTCACGGTAGAGCCGCAGCGCCGAGCGTGCCCCCTTGGAATGGACGACGTTCGAGAACGGCAGCACCCTGAGGCCGGGCTGCGCCGGCGGCTCGGCGAGCTCGACCCCGACCAGACCGACCGATACCAGCGCCTGGACGACGGCAAGCAACACCGGTGGCGACACGCGCGACCAGGCACGAAAAGGAATTGACGACGAGCGCCGGTGCAGAGGCTGGACCGGTGCGGAGACGAGCGACGGCGATTCGATCACACTGACACCAGCGGGCCGTCACCGGCGCCGCCCGGGGCGGGCGGGGACGCGCACCGATCGAAGCGGATCCTCCCCGGCCGCGAATCCTATTCGACCGCGCGGTCGATGTGTACTTGCCATCGACGCCGCGCCGCCCGCCCTTCCGCTTCCGCGGCGTGGCCAGGGCGGCCCCGGCCGCGGCGAGCCGTCGCAAGGATCGCGCCATGCCGGGCACCGCTCGCCCCGCCTCGGCGCGTCGTATCATTGTCGGGCTTGGCAGTTTCAACCTGCGCGACGCGAGGGACGCTTCGACGATGGACGTCACCTATCTCGGCCATGCCGGTCTCTTCATCGAAACCCGGTTCGGCAGCATCCTCTGCGACCCCTGGTTCAACCCGGCCTACTTCGCCTCCTGGTTCCCGTTCCCCAGCAACGAGGGTGTCGATCTCGCGGCGATCTCCCGCCCGACCTATCTCTACCTCTCGCACCTCCACCAGGACCACTTCGATCCCACCTTCCTCCGCGACCACGTCTCGAAGGAGGCGACCGTTCTGCTGCCCGACTATCCGCTCGACCTCCTCGAGCGCGCCCTCCGCGCCCTCGGCTTTACCCGATTCGTGCGGACCGCGAACGGTCAACCGCTCGACCTCGACGGTCTGCGGGTCGCGATCTCGGCGCTGGCGGCGCCGCTCGACGGGGCGATGGGCGATTCCGCCCTCGTCGTCGACGACGGCACGGCCCGCATCTTCGACCAGAACGACGCCAAGCCGCGCGATCTCCGCACCCTCAATCCGCTCGGTCCCTTCGACGCCCACTTTCTCCTCCACGCCGGCGGCAGTTGGTACCCGATGGTCTACGAACTCCCCGAGACGGCGAAACGCGCCCTCGGTCGCAAGAAGCGGGAGAACGGGCTGGCGCGGGCGCATCGCTACGCGGAGCAGGTCGGCGCGTCCTTCGTCGTCCCGTCGGCCGGTCCCCCGTGCCTCCTCGACGACGACCTCTTCGCGGAGAACGACTTCGACGGCGACGAGACCAACACCCACCCCGACCAGACCGTCTTCATCGACTACCTGCGGGCGCACGGCAAGGACAACGGTCGCCTGCTGATCCCCGGCAGCGTCGCCACGATCGAGCGCGGCCGCTTCGCCGTGCGGCACCCCCTCCCGGCCGGCGACGTCTCGGCCATCTTCGCCGACAAGCGCTCCTACCTCGCGGCGTACAAGGCGCGCAAGCAACCGGTGATCGACGCGCACAAGGCGTCCTGGCCGCGCGGCCGGGTCGAGATCCTGCCGGCCCTGCGCGACTGGTTCGAGCCCCTGCTGGATCAAGCCGACCGCATCTGTCGCGGCGTCGATGGGCGGGTGATTCTCGACTTCGGCGACTCGGGGGTGGTCGTCGACTTTCGGCGGCGACGCGTCGTTCCCTGGCACGGCGAGACGGGCGAATACCGGATCACGGTCGATCCGGCCCTCGTCGAGTCGTGCATCCTGCGCCGGGCCGAAGACTGGGCCAACGAAATCTTCCTCTCCTACCGCTTTCGCGCCTCGCGCGAAGGGCACTACAACGAATTCCTCCAATGCTTTTTCCAGAGCCTGTCCGCCGAGCGCATCCAGTTCGCCGAGGGGTTCTATGCCGATCAGGCCGCCGGGCAGGACTATTGGTTCAGCCACGGGTACCGCATCCAACGGCGCTGCCCCCACCTGCGCGCCGATCTCTCCCGCTTCGGCAGCATCGACAACGGCGTCCTCACCTGCGCCTTGCACGGTTGGCAATTCGACCTCGCCA
>DATBFX010000043.1:0-5510 GCA_036558305.1 Thermomicrobiales bacterium
CGGTCGATTCGGCGCTGAATCTCCGAACCGGACCGGGCACGAGCTACGACATCATCCTGGTCATGCCCGGCGGTGCGGACGTCGAGCTGACCGGCGACCAGGCCAACGGGTTCTACGGCGTGATCTACAACGGCAACCGCGGTTGGGCATACGGCGACTACCTCGACTTTGGCGGTGGGGGCGGCGGTGGCTCGTCCACCGACGACATCGTCGCGATCATTTATGCCGCCGCCGCACGTTACGGTCAGAACGGCGACGACATGCTGCGGGTGGCGCAATGCGAGTCGGGTCTCGACCCGTCCCAGGTAACACCCCCGTACAACGCCAGCGGTCTCTTCCAATTCCTTCCCGGCACCTGGGCCACGACCCCATACGCCGACCAGGACATCTTCGACCCCGTCGCGAACGCCAACGCCGCCGCCTGGATGTGGTCGGTCGGGCGGCGAGGCGAGTGGGTCTGCCAGTAGACGAGGCGGACAGGCGGACAGGCGGACAGACGGGGTGCCCTCTGGGCCAACGGAAAGTCGGAATCGGGGCGCGGTCGATGTCGGCCGCGCCCCATTTCGTCGGCGCGATGGGTAGGCAGGGGCGCGGTCCCTCCATCGACCATCGGTACCTCCAGACCGCTGGTATCATGGCAAGAAGCGGAGGGAGTGAGCGCGATGGCGACCGAGCAAGCGCCACCGGCGGCGACGCAGGACCGCGGCGAACCGGTCGTCGCCTCCCCGGCGCACGTCGGCCGCCGTGCGCAGACGATCCGGCTCGACCTCTCATGGCGGATGATCGGCAAGATCTTGCTGGTCCTGGCGCTCCTCTGGTTGCTCTACGAACTTCGCGGCTTTCTGCTCACCTTCGTGATCGCGCTGATGCTCACCGCGGCGTTCGCGCCGCCGGTGACCAGGCTGCAACGGCGCGGCGTGCCGCGCTCGGCAGCGGTTGCGATCGTCTTCATCGTCTTCATCCTCTGCGTCGCGGGTGTCCTCTTGTTGCTGATCCCGCCGTTGGTCGACGAAAGCAAGGACCTCTACAAGCGCCTGCCGGGTCTGGTCGAACGAACGAGGGGCATCCTCCAGTCTCGGTATCCATCCCTCTATCAGCGACTCCAGGATTTCGCCGATCGCCAGGCGGAGGGGGGGAGTGTCAATATCCCCGTCTCGGTACCGAAAATCGTCTCAGTCGGGGCCGGGATCGTCTCCGGCATCGGCGATTTCTTCGTCGCTTTGGTGATGACCGCGTACCTGCTGCTCGACGGGGAGCGCATCTACCGCTGGTGCGTCCGCTACCTGCCGGAAGACCAGGAGGCGAAGGTTCGCCAGGCGATCCCCGAGATCAGCCACGTCGTGAGCGGGTACATCGCCGGTCAGGTGCTGACGTCGTTCTTGTTCGGGACCTTTGCGTTTCTTCTCCTGGAGGCGCTCGATGTGCCGCAGGCGATCTTTCTCGCCGTGCTCGCCGCCGTCATGGACGCGATCCCGATCGTCGGTGTGGCGATCGCGACGGTGCCAGCCGCACTGCTGGCGTATACCCAATCGCTGACGACGGCGATCATCGTCGTCGCCGCCTACGTCGCCTATCAGCAACTCGAAAATCACGTCATCGTGCCGAAGGTCTACAGCGAAACGTTGAAGGTCTCGTCGTTCGCCGTCCTCGTCGCGGTCGTCATCGGCGGTGAGTTGCTCGGCATCATCGGGGTGCTCTTGGCGCTCCCGATGGCGGCGGCGATCCCGGTCGTCGAGCGCATCTGGATCGGGGAACGGGTGGTCTCCGGAGGAGTGTCCACTCCCTCGACGGCGACCGCGGACGGCAAATCACAGGAATAGGCGTTCGAGGACGCCGCGACAGGACGACCTCGGCGCCGGTGTGCGCTCGGTCGTCAGAATGGAACTTGGGGCGATGGCGCTGCTGCCGCGACAATGGGCGGCGGATCGCCGTCCCCGCGCCCGTGGCAGGAGGAAGATCGCATGGCTGCGTCGTCTACCGTCCGGGCCGCCGTCGTCCAGGCGGCGCCGGTCGCCATCGACCGCGAGCGGACGCTGGAGAAGGCGCGCGAACTCGTTGCCGATGCGGTGCGGCGAGGTGCCAAACTGGTCGTCTTCCCCGAGGCGTTCGTCCCCGGCTACCCGTGGGGTGAGGTGCGCACGACGGAAGAGCGGGAGCGGTATTGGACGAGCGCGGTGGAGGTGCCCGGCCCGTCTGTCGACGTGCTCGGCGCGATCGCACGCGAGCACGGCATCTACCTGGTCATTGGCGCGGTCGAACGCGCGGGTGGCACGCTCTACTGCACGGTTCTCTTTTTCGCGCCCAGTGGGCGCTACCTCGGCAAGCACCGCAAGCTGATGCCGACCGGGCCCGAACGGCTCGTCTGGGGGTTCGGCGATGGCTCTACCATGCCGGTCTTCGCCACCGAAATCGGGCGGATCGGCGCGGTGATCTGCTGGGAGAACTACATGCCGCTGCTGCGGACGGCCATGGACGCCAAGGGCGTCCAGATCTACTGCGCGCCGACGGCCGACGGCCGCGATAGCTGGCTGGCGACCGTCCGCCACATTGCCCGCGAGGGGAGTTGCTTCGTCCTCTCCTGCAACCAGTTCTGCCGGCGGCGGGACTACCCGGCGGACTTCGCCACCCCGTTCGGCGAGGACCCAGAAGCGGTGATCGCACGCGGCGGCAGCTGCATCGTCGATCCGACCGGTCGGCTACTGGCCGGCCCCGACTACGACGGCGAGGCGATCCTCGCCGCCGACCTCGACCTCGACGAGATCGTACGGGCGAAGTTCGACTTCGACGCCGTCGGCCACTACGCGCGTCCCGACGTGTTCCGCCTCGACGTGAACGAGCGGCCGACCCTTGCGGTCACCGGGGTCGCGCCGGCGGTGTCGGTGGCGACCGAAGAGTCCCTGGCGCTGAGCGAAACGCCGGAGTCGAAGTTCACCTCCCAAGGCGGAGCACCGGGCAAAGAAGCGCCGCCCGTGCTCCTGACGCCTGACGCCTCCGTCCCCGGGCCGCATGTACAATTCCTTACGAGTGCACGCCATGTTCGGCCTGCGTCGGCGTGCACACTCCTCTTTCACGTTTTCTACTCGAACCCCTGGGGGGCACGATGTCCATAACGACGGGTCAGACCGAACTGACCAAAGAGCAAATCATCGATGCGATTCGTCCCGTCAACGACCCGGAAATCGGGCGGGGGCTGGTCGAACTCGGCATGATCCCGAACGTCGAGATCGACGGCCGCAACGTCACGATCCATGTCGAACTGACCACACCGGCCTGCCCGCTCCGCGGCAAGATCGCCGACGACGTTCGGGCCGCGGTCGCCACGATCCCCGACGTCGGCGACGTGAACTTCAAATGGACCTCTCGCGTTCGGGCCAGCGGCGGCGGACGCAGCGACGCCGAACCGATCAAGGGGGTCAAAAACACGATCGCCGTCGCCTCCGGCAAGGGCGGCGTCGGCAAATCGACGGTGGCGGTCAACGTCGCGACCGCGCTCGCCCGCGCCGGGGCGTCGGTTGGACTGCTCGATGCGGACGTTTACGGTCCGAGCATACCCCTGATGATGGGGGTGCACGACAAACCGATGATGCGCAACCAGCGGATCGTCCCGTTGGAGGCGCACGGGGTGAAACTGATGAGTATCGGTTTCATCCTCGACCCGGAGAAGGCGCTGATCTGGCGCGGCCCCCTCGTGGCCCAGCTGATCAGCCAGTTCCTCAACGACGTCGATTGGGGCGAACTCGACTACCTGGTAATCGATCTCCCGCCCGGCACCGGCGACGTCCAGTTGACCCTGGTCCAGAAGATCCCGATCTCCGGCGCGGTGATCGTCACCACCCCGCAGGAGGTGGCGCTGGCCGACGCGGTCAAGGGGTTGAAGATGTTCCAGGAGGTGAAAACGCCGATCCTGGGCATCGTCGAGAACATGAGCGGTTTCGTCTGCCCGAGTTGCCACGAGGTCCACGACATCTTCGGCACCGGCGGCGGCAAACGGACCGCCGTGCAATACGACGTCGAACTGCTCGGTCAGATCCCGCTCGAACCGAGCGTCCGCATCGGCGGCGACGCCGGCACCCCGGTCGTCGTCTCTCACCCCGACTCCGCCACCGGCAAAGCCTTCGAGCACGCCGCCGAGCGCATCGCCGGTCGCCTCAGCGTCGAAGCCGCCAGGAAACCCCGCAAACCGACGATCATGCTGCGGACGGTGCGGTAGCGTCGGTTGGAACGGCGGCGCTATCCATCTCGCAGCGCCGCCGTTCCATCATGGTCATCCTGAGCACGTTGCCAAACGAACGCATCGCCGCGAAACTCCGTCCGAGGTCACGCCTCTCCCGGTCTTCCTGCTGTTCGAGGCGCATCCTTTCGCGCCATCCGAAAGATCTCGTCCAGAATCACGAACACCGTCTCGCTGTCCGCGAGCCACCGGTCGTTGTCGGTGTCCCAGGCGCGGACCCGTCGCAGCATCTCCGCCATCTCGCCGGTGTAGGTCGGATCGATGGGAGACGATGGCTTGAGCGCCTGCCAGTCGTGCCAACCCGGTTCGTAACCGACCCGTGGGTTGCGGACGTAGAGGCGGTACGAGGGCGGTTCGAGCCCGACGTAGAGGGTGCCGTCGGTGCCGTAGAACTCCATCCGCCAGGTTTCGACCCAGGGGTGCGCTTCCCAACCGGTGATGTCGAACGCGACGAGTTTGTCGCCGTAGTGGAGGATGGCGGCGGCCGCATCCTCGTACATCAGACCGCCCAGGGGGATCTCGACCGTTTCACCCCGGACCAACAACGTATCGCGTTTGTAGCCGTGGGCGAGCACCGGTGGTCCGGCCGGCAGGGTGAGGGTGGTGCCGATGACCCGCCGCGGGGCACCGAGCAGGTGGACGATGAGGTCGAGCATGTGGCAGCCGTCGGTGAAGAGCAAGCCGCCGAGATCGCCAGGGACACTTTGCCACGGTTCCGCGGCGCCGCCGACCGGCGCCGCGGCGTGGGTTCGCACGAGCGTGATCGGCCCGAGCACGCCTTCCGCCAGGATTCGCCGGACGTGCGGCAGCACCGGCGAATGGCGAAGTTGGTAGCCGATCTGGAACGGCACCGGGTGTCGGCGCAGGTCGGCGAGCACCGCCCGCATCGTGAGGAGGTCCGGCGCACCCGGTTTCTCCAACAGGACGGCCTGGTTCCGCTCGATCGCCCGCCGAACGTAGCCGGGGTTGTCGGTGTCCCAGCCCTCGATCACGACGAGGTTGACGCCCGGCTGGTCTAACAAAGTGTCGGCCGACCCGAACGCCGGTAACCCGTAGTCGCGCTCCAGAGCGGCGCTCAACCGTGAGTCGGGATCGAAGCTACCGGCCAGGCGAACCCCCGGTTCGGCGCGCAACAGTTCGAGGCGGGAAAAGACGTGGGGATGCGTACAACCAACGAATGCAACGGCAATGTGCTCCGGCACACCCCCCGTTCTTCACGATCTCCGCCTGCTCGACGGATCCAGTGCGTCCTGCAATCCATCCCCGACGAGATTGACCG
>DATBFX010000044.1:0-2201 GCA_036558305.1 Thermomicrobiales bacterium
TGATCGTGCCGCTGCTCGCCGCGGCGCTCGGCGGCTCGCTCTGGAGCTCGGCCTCGGCCCAAGACGCGACCCCGACCGCGACGCCGGGTGTTCTCGCCACTCCGGCCGCCAATCTCGACTGCTCGACCGTTTCGCCGACGACCGACTACGCGATCGATAGCCAGAACTCGGCCGTCCGCTACAAAGCTCAAGAGGAGCTCGCCGGAAAGGGCGCCAACGAGGCGGTCGGTGAGACCAACGCCTTCATCGGCGACATCTACTTCGACGAGAGCGGGAAGCCGCTCGCCTGCTCCCGCTTCGACGCCGACCTGCGCACGCTCAAGAGCGACGAGGCCCGCCGCGACAACTTCCTCTACAACAACACCCTCCAGACCCAGCAGTATCCGGTGGCCACCTTCATCTTGACCTCGGTCGAGGGCCTCGACCAACCGCTCGGTGCGGACGAGGTGACCTTCACCCTGATCGGCGACCTGACGATCCACGGCGTCACCAAGTCGGTCTCCTGGACGGCGACGGCCAAACTCGACGGCGACACCATCACCGGCAACGCCTGGACCACCTTCAACATGGCGGACTTCGACATCCAACCGCCGAAGGTCGGCCCGGTCATCTCCCTCGACGAAACCGTCAAACTGGAAACCGACATCACCGCCAAGACGAAGTAACGGAGTGGCAAGTGGCAAGTGGCAAGTGGCAAGTGACGAGCTTCGAGCTTGAGCAGCGCGTTCGTCGGCGCTTGCCACTTGCCACTTGCCACTTGCCACTTGCCACTCGACGAGGGTCACGTCCGATGATGAGCGCGTTTCGCCGCCGGAAGGTTCAGGTCGCCGCCGCCGTGGTGTTGGTACCGGTGGTGATCGTGGTCGGTTTTGCGATGTACCTGGCGAGTGTCGCGGGAGACTTGCCCTGGCAAACGGACCCGACCCGGATCTCGGAAGGGTTCGTGCCGTTTGCCGGGATCCAGACGCCGACCCGGATTCCGACCCGCGCCGCGACGCCACGGGCCGCGACGCCGGGAATCTCGACACCGAGGGCCGGCACGCCGACTGCGGTACCGAGCACCTGACCATATCGGCCGTTCGCGATGGGTATTAAGCTATGGACAAGACGATTCGGACCGGATCAGAGGGCAAGATGGCAGCGACGCTGGGCGGACGGGCTAACCACGACGAGGCGATCCTGGTGGTGGAGGACGAGGAACCGATTCGGGAACTCGTCGCTACCGCCCTGCGGTTTACGGGGTTTCAGGTGGAGACCGCGGTCTCCGGCCGGGAGGCCCTGGTCGAAGCCCGCAACGCCCCCTTCGACCTGATCGTCCTCGACGTCAACCTGCCCGACCTCGACGGGTTTGCCGTCTGCCGCAAACTCCGCGCCGACGGCGACAGAGTCCCGGTCGTCTTCCTGACCGCCCGCGACGACCCGGCCGACCTCCGCCAGGGGTTCACCGGCGGCGGCGACGACTACGTCACCAAACCGTTCAGTCTGGAAGAACTCCTGCTGCGGATCGAGGCCGTGCTGCGCCGCACCCGCAACCTGCAGACCGAGCAGTCGCGCCTCGTCTGCGGCGACGTCGTCCTCGACGAGGATGCCTGCCGGGTCTGGCGGGGCGACGGCGAGATCGCGCTCTCGCCGACCGAGTTCCGCCTCCTCCGCTACCTGATGCTCAACCGCGACCGCGTCGTCTCCCGGTCCCAGATCCTCGACCACGTCTGGGACTACGAGTTCGTCGGCGATCCGTCGGCGGTCGAGACCTACATCAGCTACCTGCGTCGCAAACTCGACGACCGCGACGCCCAATTGATCCGCACCGTGCGTGGGTTCGGCTACTCGTTGCGCACCCCGGAAGCCGAACCGTCCCGACCCTGAGCGACCGGCGCCGCGCCCTTAAGGAGGGGCCGTGAGTATCCGTACCCGTCTGGCGATCGCGATCGCGCTCGTGGTGGTCGGTGCGTTCGTCCTCTCCGGCGTCGTGCTGGTGCGCAACACGCGCGAGACCCTCGTCTCGCAGGTCGACGATCTGGTCACTGCCAATGCCAATCGGAAGGGCGGCGGCAAGCACGACTACCCGCCCGACAACCCGCCACCCGGTGGCGGCGACAGTCAGCCGACCGCGCAGACCGTCTCTTACGTGCTCTCCTCGTCAGCCGACGCCCAGCCGCGCTACAACGTCGTCGCCCAGTTGTCCTTTGATCAGAATGGGA
>DATBFX010000045.1:0-13550 GCA_036558305.1 Thermomicrobiales bacterium
GATCGCCGTGTAGCCGTAGCCGGGGGACAGGTTGCGCTGCAACTGGTGCGCGATCCCCGCCACCTCGCTCATCCCGGCCAGCCCGGCCAGCGCCCCGCTCAACGCCATCACGACCACGATCTGCCGCCGCGTCCGCATCCCGGCGTAGCGCGCGGCGCGCGGGTTTTCCCCCATCACGCCCAACTCGTACCCCCACCGCGTTCGCCGCAACGCGAACCAGAGCAGGACCGCGGCGACCAACCCGAAGACGAGTCCAAGGTGGACTCGGTAGTTCCCGTAGTGGGGCAGCGCGGCTGCCTCCGGGAACGCCTTCGTACCGGGAAACCCGAATCCTTGCGGGTTTTTCCACGGTCCGAGGATGAGGTACTCGGAGAAGAGGATCGCCACGTAGTTGAGCATCAGACTGGTGATCGTCTCGTTGGCACCGAGGTAGGCCCGCAGCACGCCGGGAATGAACCCCCAGGCACCGCCGCCGATCAACCCGGCGACCATCATCGCCGGGATCAGGAGGACCGCCGGCCAATCGGGGAAAAGGTAAAGCGCCGTCCCCGTCGCGGCGATCGCCCCCAGATAAAACTGCCCCTCGGCGCCGATGTTCCAGAGTTGCATCCGGAAGGCGATCGAAACGCCGAGTCCCGCCAACAGGAGCGGAATCGTTTTGACGAGCGTTTCGGCGAGCGCGAACCGGTCGCCGAGCGAACCCTGCACCATCGCCCGGTAGACCGCGAACGGGTTCTCGCCCGAGGCCAGGAGCAGAACACCGCAGGCAACCAGCGCCAGCAGAATCGAGAGGATCGGCACGAGCACCGTCGCCGCTCGCGACGGCACCAGGACCCGTTCGAACCGGAGCCGTCCCCCGGCGGTGGCGACCTCAGCCATGGGCGACCGCCGCGTCCGGTCGAATCCCGGCCATCAACAGACCGAGGTGCTCCGGGTCTGCTCCCGCCGCCGCCACGGTGCCCACGAGGTGCCCGCCGTACATCACGGCGATCCGGTCGGCGAGCGCCAGCAATTCGTCCAGGTCTTCCGAGATGAGCAGGATCGCCGCGCCGCGCCGCCGCTGCTCGCGCAGCAAGCGGTGGATCGTCTCGGTCGCGCCGACGTCGACGCCGCGCGTCGGATGGACGGCGACGATCACCCGCGGTTCGCCGGAGAGTTCGCGCGCCAGCAGCAACTTCTGTTGATTGCCGCCGGAGAGGAGACGCAGCCGCGTCCGCCGGCTCGGGGTCTTGACGTCGTAGTCGCGGATCAGGCGGTCGGCGAACGCCGCGATCGCGCCGGGGACCAGGAACGCGCCCCGCGCCAGCGGCGGCCGCCGATACCCGCGCAGGATCGCGTTGCCGGCGACGTCCAGGCCGGGGACCAAACCGTCGGCCAACCGGTCCTCCGGGACGTGGGCGACACCCGCCGCCGCGATCTCCGCCGGAGACGCGTTGGTCGCGTCACGGCCGCCAACCCGGACCGTGCCACTCGTCGCCCGGCGCAGACCAGTGATCACTTCGGCAAGTTCTCGTTGCCCGTTCCCGGCCACCCCGGCGATGCCGAGCATCTCGCCGGCACGAACACCGAGGTCGACATCAACCAGTGCCGGCACCCCCCTATCCCCGAGGGCGCCGACGCCGCGCAGCTCGAGGGCGGAAGGGGCGGAAGAGGGCGGAGATAACGCGATCCGATCTCCCCGCCCTTCTCCGCCCTCTTCCGCCCTCTTCCGCCCTCCGCCCTCCGCCTCCTCCGTCGGGTGCTCCACCAACGCCGCCAGCTCGCGGCCGACCATCAACCGCGCCAGGGTGTGGCGATCCGTCTCGTTCGCCCCAACCGTCGCCACGTTCTGCCCGCGGCGGAGGACCGTGACCCGGTCGGCGACCGCGAGGACCTCGTCCAGCTTGTGCGAAATGAAGACGACGCAGAACCCCTCGGCGACCATGCCGCGCAGCGTCCGGATCAACCCGGTCGCCTCCTGCGGCGTCAGCACCGCCGTCGGTTCGTCCAGGACCAGGATCCTTGCCCCGCGGATCAAGGCCCGCAGGATCTCGACCCGCTGCTGCTCACCGACCGAGAGTTGCCAGATTCGCGCCTGGGGATCGACCTCCAGACCGAAGCGCGCGCCGAGCGTCCTCACCTCCCGCTCCACCGCGGCCGTGTCCAACCAGGCGCCTTGCCCGTCCCGCCCCAGGAGCATGTTCTCGGCGACGGTGAACGGTTCGACCAGCATGAAGTGCTGGTAGACCATCCCGATCCCGTGGGCAATCGCGTCACGCGGAGAATGGAACTGGACGGCTTGCCCGGCGACCGCCACCGTCCCCGCGTCCGGCCGGTACAACCCGGCGAGGACACTCATCAAGGTGCTTTTGCCCGCGCCGTTTTCGCCGATCAGCGCGTGCACCTCGCCGAACCGCGCGTCGAAGTCGACGCCGTCGTTGGCGACGACCCCGGCGAAGCGCTTGGTTATCCCCCGCATCTCGATGGCGAGAGACGGTTCGGCGGTGGGCATCGGCTTCTCGCCGGAGCCCAGGGTTGACACCCCGGGTTCAAGCGACGAAGCCCTTTCGGGGCCAGAACGGGTTTGCGCCGTCGTGCTAACCCCGAAGGGGCTTCGTCGCCTCAGCCCGGCCTTGCAAGACCGGGCAATCGATCTAGCTCGGAATGTCGCCGTCGACGCCCTCGACGAACCAATTCATGTTCCAGATCTCGTCGTCCGTCATCGACGCCCCCTCGGCGACCTTGTCCGCGCCCTTGTTGTCCTTGAGCGGTCCGGCGAAGATCGTCTGCAGCGTCGACTGACCGCTCTTGAATTTGTCGGCCTCGGCCAACGCCGGGTTCTTGACGTCGTCCGGCACCATCGCGCCGATCGGCGCCAGGTCGACCACGCCCTCCGGCCACCCGCCCCAGAAGGCCGAACTCTTCCAGGTACCGTCGAGCACATCTTGCACCGTCTGGATGTAGAACGGACCCCAGACGAACATCGGACTGGTCAGCGCCGCGTCCGGCACCTTCTTGCTCATGTCGGAGTCGTAGCCGACGCCGTACGCTTTGTGCGCCGCCGCCGACTGGAGCGCCGCCGGGCTGTCCTGGTGCTGGGCGGTCACGTCGACGCCGCTGTCGAACAGCGCATCGGCCGCCGAACGCTCCTTTTGCGGATCGAACCAGGTGTTCGTCCAGACGACCTTGATCGTCGCCGCCGGGTTGACCTTGCGGACGCCGAGCGTGAACGAGTTGATCCCCCGGATCACCTCGGGGATCGGGTAGGCGGCGACGTAGCCGATCTTGTTGGTCTTGGTCATCTTGCCGGCGATCAGCCCCGAGACGTAGCGCGGCTGCTCGATTTTCGCCATCCCGGTGCCGACGTTGTCGGCGGTCTTGTAGCCGGAGATGTGGATGAAGGTCGTGCCTGGGAAATCCTTGGCAACGTTGATCGTCGGGTCCATGAATCCGAAGGAGGTGGTGAAGATCAGCTTGTATTCCTTCTGGGCGAAATCGCGAATGGCGCGCTCGGCGTCGGACGGCGTCTCCGGGATGTTCTCCAGGTAAGCCGTCTCCACCTTGTCGCCGAAGTGCGCGATGACCGCCTGTCGCCCCTGCTCGTGCGCGTAGGTCCAGCCGTCGTCGGTGATCGGTCCGACGTAGACGAACCCGATCTTCAGCTTGTCGTCCTGCGCCAGCCCGAGGCGCCCGCTCGCCGGCAGCATCGCCGCGATCGCCGCCGCGCCGAAGCCGCCGATCACCCGCCGCCGTGAAATCGTGAATCGGTTCTCGCTCTCCATCTCGGTCCTCCGTTACTCCGTCATGCCGAACGCGCCAACCCGGTCCCCACCGACCGGGTCCACTTCCGTCTCGTTCGCGGGGCAATTTCTCAAATGCCGGAGAATTCTATATCTTGTGCCCCCTCCCACAACACGAGCCGACCGACCTTTTTCAGGTATTCCTTCCCCTCGACGATCGTCAGGAAGTGATTGCCCGCCAGTTGACCCATCTTGCTCGCGAAGAGCGTCCCCCCATAGGGAAACAGGATCTCGGTCTCGCTGAACCCGCCGGGGTAGAGCAGGATCTCCCCGGCCGCCGGGTGCGACGTGTGGTTTTCGAACCCGACGCCCACCTCGAATTCGCCGAGGGGAACCCAGGCGGCCTCTCCGCTCCACCGTGCCTGAATCAGCTTCTGCCGGAACGGCAACAGCCTCGCGAACGCCGCGCACGTCTTCGGCGCGGCCTCCTCTTCCCAACGCGCGACGAATCGGTAGGGGCCGACGGTGATGCTCAACATGCTGCCAATGCTCCGTTTCGTCGACGCCCTGTGAGCGCCCTGCTATCCGGAAGCGATGCCATCACCCGCTTGCGTCTGCGACGCGTAGTCGCCCAGCCAGATTGCGAGTGGAAACTGCGTGCCAAGAGCATTGCGTAACCGAAGATCGGCATGCACGAATGGATGCTGGGTGGATTCGGCGAGGGCCAAATACAATCCGTCGTAGAATGAACACCCGAATCGCACGGCCTGATCACTCGCGGCCAGGATGACATCGTCGTCGCGCACTGTCGTGATCGGCCAGGCGAGAAAGCCGGCGATCGCCCGTCGGACTTGCTCAAGCGTCAGGCGATTTGTCCTCATGGCATTGCGAAAGGCACTGGGAACCTCGTAGCGGATGTGCTCGGGCGCGACCAGTTGAATCCGGTCCTCCCGGAAGTCGGTCAGGAGAGTATCGGCAGCGGTGAGGTCGTCCTCGTCGCGGAGATACCACTTCACCGCGACCGAGGCATCGACGATGGAGCGAGGCAACTGGGGATCAGGCTCCATCGGATTCGTCGCGCGACTGCCGGACCAGATCGGCCGCACTTAGCCCGATCGGCCCGATTTCATCACGCAGGGCCATCGCCTGAGCGAAGAGAGTTCGTCGTCGCTCGATTTCTTCTGCAGAAGCACGTGGGATCGTCGGCAACTCGATCCGGGTGAGCGTTGCCACCGATCGCCTTTCCAATTCATCGAATTGTCCCATCACGTTGTCCTCTCACACCGGATCAGCATCCGTGAGACACAGCACGTAAAGGATCGGCCACGAATGCCTTCGTTCGCACCCATCCGGCGCCATCGAATCGTAGCACGGCGTCAGGGGCTGATCCCCGCCTCCATCAGCGCCGTCAGCACCCGCTCCGGCGTCATCGGCTGCCGGGTCACCCAGACACCGGTCGCGTCGTGGATGGCGGCGGCGACGGCCGCGGCGAAGGGGACCAGCGGCATCTCGGCGACGCCGCGCGCGCCGTAGGGACCGTTCGGATCCGCCAGTTCCAGGATGACCGGGACGATTTCGGTCGGCATGTCGAGCGCGGTCGGCAGCAGGTAGTTGTTGAAGTAGCGCGTCACGACGCGTCCCTGCTCGACCTGGAAGTCTTCGAGCAGCGCATAGCCGAGGGCCTGGGCCAGACAACCCTCGATCTGGCCCTCCACCTGCTGGCGGTTGATCGCCTTCCCGACGTCGTGGACACTGACGATGCGCAGGACCTGGACCTGCCCGGTCAAGAGGTTGACTTCGACCTCGACCGCCTGCGCCGCGTAGCCGTAGCAGTAGTTAGGCGTCCCCGCACCGGTCACCTCGTCGAGCGGCGTCGTCGCCGGGGGCCGGTACTGGTGGGTTGCGGCCACGAATTCCTGCTCGGTATCCCGCCACTCCGCGAGGGCCTTCGCCGCGGCCTCGGCCACCGCGCGCCCGGCCATCAAGGTGAGCCGCGACGCGGACGCACTCCCCGCGTTCGGCGCCTCGGCGCTGTCGTCGGTTACCATCTCGACCCGCTCGATCGGCAACCCCAGCGTCTCCGCCGCGATCTGCCTCAGCGCCAGGTGCGCCCCCTGCCCAACATCCGCGGCTCCCACTCGCACCCGCCCCCGCCGCTCCTCCTCGAACCGCCCGCTCAACTCGACCGTCGCCGTCGCCTGCTCCGGAAACCCGAACGAGTACCCCACGTTCTTGATCCCGCAGGCGAGACCGAGACCGCGCCGCGTAGGCGGCGAGGCGGCGAGGCGGCGAGGCGGCGAGGGAGAGGCGGAAGGCGGAGGGCGGAGGGCGGATGAGATATTGTCCCCCGTTTCCTTCGTCCTTGCCGCCTCGCCGCCTTGCCGCCTCGCCGCCTCGTCGACGCATCGCTCGAACACCTCGCGGATGCTGACACCCGCGGGCAGGACGTTCTGCGTCGGTTCGAGACTCCCCTCGCGGTAGAGATTGCGGCGGCGGATTTCGCTGGGGTCGAGGCCGAGGGCGTGGGCGAGGCGGGTGACCATGATCTCGGCCGCGAACTGACCCTGGGGCGCGCCGAACCCGCGGAAGGCGCCGGATGGGACGTTGTTGGTGTAGACGGCGTAGCCGTCGACGCTGATATTCGGGACGTCGTAGGCGCCGCTGGCGAAGAGGGAGGCGACCTTGATGACTTCGACACTGGTCGATGCGTAGGCACCGCCGTCGGCGACCACTTCGGCTTCGACGGCGGTGATCCTGCCCGCCCGTGTCGCGCCCCACCGGCAGCGGATCGTCATCGGGTGCCGCTTGTGGTGGGCGACGATCGACTCCTCGCGATTCCAGACCAACGCGGCGGGTCGCCCCAGCTTCCAGACCGCGAGCGCCAGGAGGTGCTGCAACGACAAGTCCTCGCGCCCACCGAATGCCCCGCCGATCGCGGCGTAGCGTACGACCACGCGATCGTCCGGCAACCGGAGCATCTTTGCGATTTGCTTCCGATCCTCGTGCAGCCACTGACCGGCCGTCTCGACGACGATGCGCCCCGCGTCGTCGCGGTAGGCGATGCCGGCTTCCGGTTGGAGGTAGGCGTGTTCCTGCCATCCGGTCGTGAACTCGCCGTCGAGGACGACGTCGGCCTCGGCAAACCCCCTGGCGACGTCGCCTTTCCGGATCGGCCGGTGGAGGAGGACGTTGGTTCCCTTTGCGGCGTGGACGAGCGGAGCCCCGGCCGCCATCGCCGCACGCGGGTCGAACACTGCCGGCAGCTCGACGTAGTCGACCGCGACGAGACCGGCGCCCGCCGCCGCCGCCGCCGCCGATTCGGCGGCGACGAGCGCGACCTTGTCGCCCTCGAACCGCACGACATCGTCGCAGAAGACGGGTTGGTCGTCCTCGATCAGCCCGTGGGCATTGTAGGGGACGTCGGCGGCGGTGAGCACCGCGACGACACCCGGTTGGGCGAGGGCGGCCGTCGGATCGATCCCGCGGATGCGGGCGTGCGGCCGCCCGGCAAAGACGACCTTCAAGTGCAGCATACCGGGGCGGATCAGATCGCCGGGGTATTGGGTGGCACCGGTCACTTTGCCGAGCGCGTCCGGTCGCGGCAGCGCGGCGCCGATCACGGTCGCCGTCACCTCGCTCCTCCCGCCGCCACCACCGCATCGAGGATCTTCCGGTAGCCGGTGCATCGGCAGATATTCCCGCTCAACGCCACCCGCACCGTCTCGGCGTCCGGTGCCGGGCACTCTTCCAACACCTTCGCCCCCGCCATCAGCATGCCGGGGATGCAGTACCCGCACTGAACCGCGCCGTGGTCGATGAACGCCTGTTGCAGCGGATGCAGATCCAGGGGGACAGGAGGTCGGTCGTCTGTCCCCCTGTCCCCCTGTCCCCCTGTCCCCCTCAGTCCGGCGAGGCCCTCGATCGTCGTGACCGTCGCGCCGTCTGCTTGGGGTGCCGGGACCAGGCACGACATCACGGCCTGGCCGTCGAGCCAAACGGTGCAGGCGCCGCATTCGCCTTCGGCGCATCCCTCTTTCGTGCCGGTCAAACCCGCGTCCTCGCGAAGCGCGTCGAGGAGGCTCTTCCGCCAGGCGTTGGGCAGCTCGCGGCGCTCGCCGTTGATGGTGGCGACGATCGGCACCGCCCTCACCCCCTGGCCCGCCACCCAGAGGGTACCCGGCCCTTCCGAGGGGGAGGGGAAACGCGCCGCCTCGTCGTCTCCCCTCCCCCGGCGTCGGGGGAGGGGCTGGGGGTGGGGGCTAACGGGCGTCTCCAACAGCACCGGCCGCGCCGGCCAACCCGCACGCTCCGTCCCAGTGGCAAGCCGTTCCAGCCCGTGAGCGACGAGGTTGGCGAGCGTCGTCAGCCGGTAGGCAGCGGAGCCGCGCACGTCGCCGATCGGCGAAGCGGCCTCGCACACCAGGCGGCCGGCTTCCCGCCGCACGCCGGCGTCGAGGCGCTTGCCGACCAAAAACGATTCGGCTGCCGATGCCCGGACGATCGTCGGCGCGAGACTGCCCAGGGCGATCCGGGCCCCGGCGACCAGTTCGCCGTCGAATCGCATGATGAGTGCGACGTCGATCACGGAGATGGCCTGCGCCCGCCGCAAGCCGAGTTTCAGGAACATGCCGCGCTCGTCCGGTCGCAGCGCGGCAAAGCGGATTTCGCGCACCACGTCGTTTGGCCGCAACACGGTGCGGCGGACGCCTCGATAAAAGTCTCGCAACGGCACGACGCGCCCGCCGCTCACGCTCGCCAGGACCAACTCCGCGTCGAGCGCCATCAGCGGCGTGATCGTGTCGTTCGCCGGCGAGGCGGTGACGAGATTGCCGACGACGGTCGCCCGCGTCCGCAACTGCGGCGCGCCGACTTCCCAGCAGGCCTGGGCCAACGGCAGTGCCCGCTCGACGCAGGCGGCAGCGGCGATCACGTCGTTGTGCGTCGCCAGGGCGCCGAGGCGGATCTGTTCGCCATCGGCGACGACGTACTTGAGATCGGAAATCGCGGTCAGGTCGATCAACGTTGGGGTGTCGCGGCGCCCGTGCTCGTACTCGACGAGGACGTCGGTCCCGCCTGCCACCAGCGCCGCCCGGCCGGGCGACGCCACGTAGCGATCGAGGAGCAGCAGTGCGTCGTCGAGCGTCTCCGGTCGGACATAGTCTTGCCACATCGCGTTTCCCTCACCTCGCGGTTCCAATCCCCACAGTCTACTTCTTCGCCAGCGCGCCGCCGCCTCCGTCCTCCCTGCTCGGTCAGGCCGCGCCCTCGTCGATCGTCCGGTGCACGGTCCGGTGGCGCCCGCTATCCTGGCGTCGACGGTGGCGCGGTGCGGGAGCGAAAGCGCGATGGACGGGTTTTACTGGTTGATTCCGAACGGTCTGGCGGGTTGTGGGCGACCCGGCCGGCGTGGGCGCGCCGCCGGACCACCGGAGGTGCTCGACGCCGATCTGGCCTGGCTGCGGCAGCAGGGGATCGCGGCCATCCTCTCGCTGACCGAAACGCCCCTCGACGAGGAGTCGCTGTCCCGCCACGGCTTCGCCTGGCTCCACCTGCCAGTCGTCGACCTGTCGCCGCCGGCACCAGAGCAACTGCGCGAGGCCCTCGCCTTCATCGATCACCACCGCGGCCACGGCCGCCCCGTCGCCGTCCACTGCCTGATGGGTCAGGGCCGGACCGGGACCGTTCTCGCTGCCTACCTCATCCGCGACGGTCTCCGTCCCGAGCTTGCCCTGGCCGAGCTCCGCGCCGTCTGTCCCGGCGCCGTCGAGAACCCCCGCCAGGAAGCCGCCCTCGAAGAATTCGCCGCCGCACGAGCCTGGGTACTCTGAAGGCGTCCTCCGGGCATCGCCGGTTGAGCCCGTTGGCCTTGATGCCGCGCTCGGGCGGAGCCACACCCGAACGAAGCTCCCCTCCCATTCGCTGCCCCGGTCGTCGGCGTCGCCACACAACCCTTCGGACACGTCCCAATCTCTCCATTTAGGCGGGCAAACGCTCAGACGAAGGTACCGAAGCCATAGGAAAGATGATTCAACGAAAGTGATCGTTGTAACCCCGTCGAAAGACGAATCAAATCCCGTATCGCCAGAATAATCTGCGGTGTACATTGATCGCACGGACAGTACTGTCCCGGCGGGTGGAAGCAGGCCACCCACCGCGAACGTCCCTCGTCAGTCCCACGTTGGGACGGGCGGCGGGCGTTCGGGCGTTCCGGCTAGCTCCGGCCTGACGCGGGCGGCGCGATGGGCAGGATCGCACGCGCGGCGCACCGGAGTGCAGGCACGGAACCGCGGGGTGGTGGGCCGAGGCGGTCCGCCAGGGGTCAGGGGCGCGTCGTGCGGTCCCGAGCGGCGCGCTCCCGTTACCAGAGGGGTCAGCGAATGAACCACTTCAAGGACCGGAAGCGGCTCAGCTTGATCTTGAGTCCGCTCGTCGCACTCGTCCTCATCCTCAACCTGACCGGGACGATCTCGCTGGCCGGTCTGGCGTCCGCGGCGACGGGCACGAGCACGTGCCCGACCAATGCCTCGGTCGTCACCGACTACCATCTGAAGATCACCCGCAACGGTCAGAACATCTACGCCAGCAGCTTCGCGAGCGTCAAGCAGGGCGACCACGTCAAGGTCAGCTTCGACCTCGACGACCGCTGCACGTCGGCGAACGTGCCGATCTCGCTCGTGTCGTACCAGTCGCCCGCGGCCAGCTACGACGCCAACAGCGTCAACCAGCGCGTCGTCTACCAATCCAAATCCGGCAATTTCGACAGGAACGGTGGCAGCCAGGAAATCGACGTTCCGGGTTGCTACTTCTCGACCGGGTTCGTGTACGGCAGCGTCATCACCCACATGAGCCCCAGTAGTCTCTACGGCAGCCGCAAGATCGACTGGCAGGACGGCGGCACCAAGTCGTGTAGCAACTCGTCGAGCAGCACGTCGTCGCAATCGACGTCCTGCCCGAACGACGCCTCTGCCGTCGCCTCCTATTACTTCACCTACGGCGGCAGCACCACCCACCGCAGCGACCTGAGCGGCGTCAAACAGGGCGACGACGTGAAGGCCTACTTCACCCTCAAGTCCGGCTGCCAGGGTGTGACCGTCTCGCTCGCCGCCTACACCGCCAAGGAACCGTACTGGAACCCGGACACCGCTACCCAGCAGGTCTACATGCCGGCGTCGAACGACACCGGGACGTTCGACGCCGGCGGCGGTTACGTCCACACGGTCGTTCCGGTCTGCTTCTTCCAGATCGACTTCGTCTGGGGCGGCATCATCCAGCACCTCGATCCCACCGCGGCCAACGGCCTCTACGGCAACCGCAAGATCGCCTGGCTGAATGGGGGCACCAACGCCTGCGGTTCGGGTCCGAATGGCCAGGAAGTGCCTCAGCCAACACCGACCAACACCCCGACGAAGATACCGACCACGCAGCCAAGCAACACGCCGGCCAATACGCCGGCCAACACCCCAACCAATACGCCGACCAACACCGCGACCGCGACCCCGATTCTGCCGGTTGCCATCCAAATCCACGTCCTCGACACCGACGGCAACCACCTCGATGGGGCGACGATCGACGTGTCCGGGCAGTCCGGCTTCTCGGTCACCGACAACGGCGACGGCGACGGCGATCCGGCCAACGGCGAGATCCGGCTGAGCGACCTGCCGGCGGGTGGCTACCTCGGTCAACAAACCGTGGCCAAGAGCGGCTACTACGTCGACACGCATTCGCAGTCCAGTTCCCTGGAGCCCGGTCAAACGGGCGACTGGACCTTCGTCGATCTGCGGCCGGGCGGGCTGAAGATCCACGTCCGCGATGGCGCCGGGGCCAATGCCGCGCCGGTGGCCGGTGGCTGCTTCGACCTCGCGGGTCCGGGTCTCGCCACCCACCTCTGCGACAACGCGGCGGGCGACCTCAACCCGGCCGATGGCGAGCTCGAGGTCTACGGTCTGACCTACGACACCTTCACCGGCCATCAGACCGATGTGCTGGCGCCGCACATCATCGATTCGCAGGACAAGTCGGCCACGGTCCCGGGCGAGTTGAAGTACGGCGAGATGACCTTCGTCAACCCGCTGCCGGTCGGCGACCTGCAGATCGTCAAAGTCGACAACTCCGACGAAGGGCACCTGCTCCAGGGCGCCTGCTTCACCGTCGACGGCCCCAACGACTACGAGGTCAACATCTGCGACAACGAGACCGCCAACGACCTCAACCGCGTCGCCGACGAGGATCCGGCGGCCGGGCTGACCCTGATCACGGGTCTCGCCCCCGGTGCCTACTTCGTCTGGGAAACCGAGGCTCCCCAAGGGTTTGCGGTCACCCAGGCATCCGGCGACGGCTACGACGTGACGATCGATGCCGGCCAGGTGACGTCGATTAGGTTCGTCAACCCGCCCGATACCGCGGGAGCGGCCGGCACCTATGTCTACATCCACAAGCTCAACTGCACCGAACCCCATGCACCGGGCTCGATCAACGGCCACGACGTCGCGACCGGAACGGTCCCGCCCGACTGCACCGTCGCCCCGGGCGTCGACTTCGAGGTCTACGCGCAACTTTCCGACGGCAGCACCGGCCAGCAGATCGAGGGCCCCGACGGCCCGTACTTCACCACGGACGGCACCGGCACCTTCGTCGTCTTCGTCGAGAAACCGATCGACAGCGTGACGGTGGTCGAGCACCTGGCGTCGAACCCGCTCGCCGACCAGAGCCAGAACGACTCGTTCGGTCTGGACCACGTCCAAAACGACACGTGCCCCTGCCACGCGACCGACAAGGTCATCGTCAACAAGGTGAGCGCCGCCACCGGCACGACCTCCGGCGGGTCTCAACCGTCCTCCGGCCAGCAAAGCCAGGCCGCTCCGCAAACGCCCCCGAGCGACGGCGACACCCAGCCGACCGATACGGCGCCCTCCTCTCCGAGCGACACGGGCAACCCGCCCGCCGATCCGGGTACCCAGGGCGGCAACGCAACCGGCACCGCCACCACGCCCGATGCGACGAACCCGCCGGCCGACACCGTCTCCGGCGGACAAGCGGACACCACCACGCCGCCGGCCGACGCCACGCCACCGGGGAACTCCGCGGGCGCCCCCACCGATTCCGGCGCACCGACGGACACCGGCAACGCCACCGGTGCGCCGCCGGCGGACGGCTCCTCGACGAGCGGTGACCCCGCGCCGCCGGGTGACACCGGCAACCCGCCCGCCGACCCGACCCCGGACGGCAGCGCCCCCCCGGCGGGGACGCCGACCACCTAATCGCAGCCGCCGACCGCTGCCAGGAGCGGTCGGCTACCATCCATCGCAATCGCGGGGCCGGGTGAGTCCTCACCCGGCCCCGCGCTCTTAAGGACAGGAAGTTGCCGCGTCCGCTGCGACGCGATCGCCGGCACTTTGGTCGCGTCCGGTAACCCGATCGGTCCATGACCCGTGTCCCGCCGGTCCCGTCCCGTCCGAACAGACCGGCCACACGTCCGCCCCGAAGGCCATTGCCGCTCGCATCGCATTCCGATACCGTGAAGCCATCGAGGCGTCCGCACCGGCAATCCCGGAGTTCGGACTAAGCCCAACGCGGCCCTGCCCGGAGACCCCTATGATCGCATTCCGAACCGGAGCCACGCGGCACCGACGCAGCATTCGCTTCGTTCCCGGCAAGGGCGGGCAGAGTCTGGTCGAGCTGGCGATCGCCACCCCGGTGCTGCTGCTGTTCCTGCTCGGCACCGTCGACCTCGGCCGGATGTACGCCGACTACGCCGACCTCAAGCACGCCGCCCGCGACGGCGCCGGCTACGGCATCCTCAAGCCGAGCGACACCGCCGGCATGGAGAGCCGG
>DATBFX010000046.1:0-21225 GCA_036558305.1 Thermomicrobiales bacterium
GAGGCAACTCGGTACCGCGTCGGGCGACCAGGCCGGCAGCGTCGGCACCGACGCCCAGGGGAACGTCTACATCGCGGGGGATACCTTCGGGGGCCTGAACGGCGCGAGTGTTGGCCTCGCCGACGCGTACCTCGCGAAATACGACCCCCGCGGTGACCTCCTCTGGATCAGGCAACTCGGCAGCGCCGCGGGCGACGTCATCACGGGAATCGCCATCGACCAGGCGGGGCACGTCTACGCCACCGGTCAGACCGACGGCGATCTGGGCGGGACGAACGCGGGGCCGTCCGACGCTTTTCTCGCCAAATACGCCGCCAACGGTGACCTCCTCTGGACCAGACAGGCGGGTACCGCAGCGTTCGACTCTGCCAACGCGGTCGCCATCGGAGACGAGGGAACCGTCGTGATCGGCGGGCTTACCAACGGCGATCTTGGAGGAGCGAATGCCGGTGACTACGACGCTTTCCTGATCGGCTACGACGCCGAAGGGAACTCGCTTTGGACCAGGCAATTCGGCACCGCGGCCGATGACGTCGCCAACGAGGTGAGCGCCGGCGGCGGCAATGTCTACGTCACGGGCTACACCGGCGGGAACCTCGGCGGGTCGAACGAGGGTGGCTACGACGCCTTCCTGGCCGCGTACGACTCCGCGGGAAACCGCACCTGGATCGACCAGATGGGCAGCGATGCAGACGACAACGCCAGGTGTGTCGCCGCCATTGACGACGGTAGCGTCTACATCGCCGGTCAAACCCGCGGCGGCATCGACGGGACCAACGCGGGCGCCTTCGATGTCTTCGTCGCCAAGTTTGCGGATCGGCCGTCCGACGCATGAGGCGACGCGCCGGCGATCGCACGTCGAGCATCCGTCACGACGGCCTCCGATCCATCTGGGCGGAGATGCGCTCAGCCGACCGCCTTCTCTCCCGCTTCGATCCGTACCGGCAGGACGTTTTCGGGAGGCGGAATCGGACACGACCAGCCGTCGCGGTACGCGCAATAGGGGTTGTAGGCATAGTTGAAGTCGACCACCAAGGTGCCGTCGGGCCGCTCCCGTGGGTCCAGGTATCGGCCCAGTTCGTAGGTCTCGGTACCAGCCGTCTCGTCTCGGAACGGCAAAAAATAGCGTCCGCGGTCCAGATCCCTGAGCACCGACACCTCGACTTCCCGGCCGCCGATCGTCAAGGGCACGCGCGCCGCGCGGACGAACGGCATCGTGTTCCCGTCCGTCGTCGCCAGGTCGAGTTCGTCGCCGACCCCCTCACCCGTCGGTTCGAGCGGGACGGTGAAGGCGAGGGCGGGATCCTCGTCGAAGTAGTCGAGCCCGGTGAAACGCTCGCGTTGTTCGGCGGTGAGCGGCGAGTGCTCGCCGTGCGCGAAGTAGTGGTCCTTGTGCGCGCGAAACTGCGGCAACCGTCGGTCGGTCATGGGCTGCTCCTGATCTCGAATCTCGAATTCGTCCGTACGCCGAAACCGACGGCCGCCATCGGCCGTCATCCTTGTCCGTCCGCGTTCGCACCGTTGGGTCGGTCTCCGTCCGGTCGCGGTACGCTACCATTCGCGGCAATCGGACGTGGCGGGCGTCGAGGTGCGAGCGCGCGGAGGGCGAGCGGACGAACATGCGAATCTTGGTGACGGGCGGCGCTGGGTTTATCGGCAGTCACCTCGTCGAGCGTTTGCTCGAACGCGGTGACGAGGTGGTCGCCGCCGACAGTTTGCTCACCGGCAGCGCGGGCAACCTGGCCCACGTCGATGGGCATCCGTTGCTCCACCTGGTCCTCGCCGACGTGTCGGCTCCGCTCACCGCCTCCGCCTTCGCCGGTCCGTTCGATCGCGTCTACCACCTGGCCAGCCCCGCCAGCCCGGTTGGCTACCGCCGGTATCCGATCGAGACCCTCCTGGCGAACTCCGCCGGCACCCGCAACACCCTGGAGATCGCGCGACGCGACGGCGCCCGCTTCTTCCTCGCCTCCACCTCCGAAGTCTACGGCGAACCGCTCGTCCACCCGCAGCGCGAAGACTACTGGGGTAACGTCAATCCGGTCGGTCTGCGCGCCTGCTACGACGAGGGCAAGCGGTTCGGCGAAAGCCTGACGATGGAGTACCACCGCCAGTACGCCCTCGACACCCGGATCGCGCGCATTTTCAATACCTACGGACCGCGCTCCCTCCCGGACGACGGTCGCGTCGTCCCCAACTTCTGCTACCAGGCGCTACGCGGCGAACCGATCACCATCTACGGTGACGGTTCCCAGACCCGGTCGTTTTGTTACGTCGACGATCTCGTCGCCGGTATCCTGGCCATGACCGACGTCGACGGCCTGTCCGGCGAGATCATCAATCTCGGCAACCCGACGGAAATCTCGATCCTCGAATTCGCCCGGACCGTGATCGACGTTGCGGGCACCGGTTCCGAGATCCGCTACGCGCCGCTGCCGGTCGACGACCCCACCCGCCGCCGACCCGAGATCGCGAAAGCGCGGCGTCTCCTCGGTTGGGAACCGAAGATCCCGCTCCGGGAGGGGTTGCGGCGGACGCTCGATTCGTTCGCGCTCACCTTACCCGAGTCGCCGTCTCCCCTCTCGTCGACGGTGCTGGTCCTCGATTGACGCCGGTTCTCGGGTCCGCATGGCATCCCGACCCGGGTTGTAACCGATCGCCTTGGGCTGATAGCCTTCCCACCGGTCCATTGCCCCGCCGACGTCGATTCCGCGCGCTCTCGATGCGAGGACGTGGCGTCCGCCGTTCGGCGATACGCGGTTGCAGGTGATCGGTGGAAGACGCTGCCCTTTCAACCATCGCACCCCCGACGACTGAGCGAGCCGCGGGCGCCGCCGACGCGCCGATCGGCGTCTTCGACTCCGGTCTCGGCGGTCTGAGCGTCGTCCGCGAGCTGCGCGCCCTCATGCCGACGGAGGACATCCTCTATTTTGCCGACTCCGCGTATTGCCCGTACGGGACGCGGCCTCCGGCGGAAATCACGGCCCGCTGCCTCGCGATCGGCGACGAACTGCTCGCCCAGGGCGTCAAGGCGATCGTCCTGGCCTGCAACACCGCCTGCGCCGTCGCCCTGACCGACCTGCGGGCTCGGCTCGACGTCCCGATCGTCGGCGTCGAACCGGCGGTCAAGCCGGCAACCCGGCTGACGCGGACGCAACGGGTGGCCGTGCTCGCCACTCCACGGACGGTCGCCAGCGAGCGTCTGGCGCGACTCATCCAGAACTTTGCCGCCGACGTAGAGGTGGCAACGGTCGCGGCTCCGGGGCTCGTCAAGCTCGTCGAGGCCGGTGACGTACGAGGACCGAACGTCAGGCGTGCGCTGCGGCAACTGCTGGAACCGTTGCTGGCCTGGGAGGTCGACGTCGTCGTCCTCGGGTGCACGCATTACCCATTTCTGCGGGGCGAAATCGAACGCCTCGTCGGACCCGAAGTGCGCGTCGTCGACAGCGGCGAGGCGATCGCCCGCCGCACGCGCGCCGTCCTTGAGGAACGCGGGATGAGCCGAAATCCGGCGGGTCTGGCGGGTTCGTTGCGGGTGCAGACCAGCGGCGACGCCGACCACGTGGGCCGAATCGCGTCCAAATTGCTCGATCACGACGTGGCAACCGCGGCGTTGTGGGTGTGAACGCCGGAGCGGACCGGGGCGGTGTCGTCCGAGGTTCTGCCTCCGGCCGGGCCCCGTCCGAACCGCCGCCGAATCTGCTATGGTCGGACGGGAGGGGCGCCAAACATGCCCGATTTTGGGCGAATCTCAACAAACCTAAACCGCCACCGACCGACCGGGAACCGGGCGTCCTCACGCGTGCGGTCATCACGGAACGGCGGAAGTGTGACCAATGAGCCAGAACGATCCATCGCGCCGGATGCGCGGAGGCGGCATGGTGACGGACAGACCGGCGGGCATGCGTCGTGGGTACGGTCGCGCACGGGTACGGGGGCGAACGAATGGCGCCAGCGCAGTGTACGTACGGTGACGCGCGGTCATGGTATCCTTGCCCGATCGGCCGTGTCGGCGCCGTTCGCCATTCGCCGTCCCCGTACTCCTGAGGTATCATGGGGGTGGCCATCGTGAGTCGAGATTGGTCCCGCGGCGGATGCACGGCCCACACACCTGGGCGTAGCCGGCGTCGGCAGTTTTCGGGTAGGTGTTGTTGCATGCGACGACAAAAAGGGATGCTGCGATGAGCCGGTACGAGCTGTACGCGCCTCGGTATCCGCTCCTCCCGTTGAAGAACGTCGTCATCTTCCCCCGCAACATCGTCACGCTGCTGGTGGGAAGACCGCGTTCGATCCAGGCGGTCGAGGATTCGCTGGCGCGCGACCGGCGCATCGTCGTCACCGCCCACCGCGACAGCGAAATCGAGGAACCGCGGCCGGAGGACCTCTACACGATCGGCGCCCTTGCCGAGATCGTCTCGGTCGAGCGGCAACAGGGCAACAGCGTCCAGGTCGTCCTCGAAGGGATCTCCCGCGTCCGCGTCGGCCAGTTCGACACCACCCGACCGTTCTTCACGGTCTCGACGGACGAATTGCGCGAGCCGGTCCCGCCGGTCGCCGAGAGCCGGGCGCTGCTCCTCCACGTCCAGGAACTGGCCGGCAAGTACAACGAAGCCCGCAGCAAACTCTCGCCCGAAGTGCTCGACATGGTTCAGCGGGCGACAGAACCGGGGCATCTCGCGGACCTCCTGGCGACCCAACTCCTGACCGACACCGCGCGCCGGCAATCGCTCCTCGAACTCCTCGACCCGGTCAAGCGCCTCGAGCAGATTGCCGTCCAGATGACCGGCGATCTCGACGTCGCAGCGCTGGAACAGAAGATCAAAGACCGCGTGCGCGAGCAGGTCGAAAAGAACCAGCGCGAGTACTACTTGCGGGAGCAACTCAAGGCGATCCACGACGAGCTCTCCGGTGAGGGCGGCAACGAGATCGAGGCGCTACGCCAGCGCATCGCCGCCCGTGGCGTCCCGCCCGAGGTCGAGGAGAAACTCCTGCGCGAGTTGACCCGCCTGGAGCGGATGCCGTCCGTCTCGGCCGAGGCGACGGTCGTTCGCACCTACCTCGACACGATGCTGAGCATCCCCTGGCACGAGCAGACGGAAGACCGCCTCGACCTCGACCAGGCCGAAGCGATCCTCAACGAGGACCACTACGGTCTGGAGCAGGTCAAGGAGCGCATCCTCGACTTTCTGGCGGTTCGCAGACTCCGCGTCGACGCGGGGACGACCGATCCCGGGAGCGCCCAGATCCTTTGCCTGATCGGGCCGCCGGGTGTCGGCAAGACGAGTCTGGGCCGCTCGGTCGCGACCTCGATGGGGCGCAAGTTCGTCCGCGTCAGCCTCGGCGGGGTACGGGACGAGGCAGAGATCCGCGGTCACCGCCGGACCTACATCGGAGCGATGCCGGGTCGGATCATCGGCGCGATGAAGACGGCCGGCACCGTCAACCCGCTGATCCTTCTCGACGAGATCGACAAGCTCTCGTCCGATTTCCGCGGCGACCCCGCGGCCGCACTGCTCGAAGTCCTCGACCCGGAACAGAACCAGAACTTCACCGACCACTTCCTCGACGTCCCGTACGACCTGTCGAAGGTCCTCTTCATCACGACCGCCAACTACGGCCACCAGATCCCGCGGCCGCTCCGCGACCGGATGGAGATCATCGAACTCTCCGGCTACACCGAGGAAGAGAAGATCGAGATCGGCAAGCGCTTCCTGCTGCGCAAGCAGTTGGCGGCGCACGGGTTGCCGAAGGATTCGCTTGAAATCTCGACCAAGCTTTGGCAGCGGATCGTCCGCGACTACACCCGCGAGGCCGGTGTTCGCGAACTCGATCGCGAAGTCGCCGCCATCTGCCGCAAGGTCGCCCGCGACATCGTCCGCGGCAAGACGACCAAGGTCAAGCTGACCGAGCAACGGTTGGAGGAGATTCTCGGACCGCGCCGCTACGGCTACGACCACGACCTGGGGGAGAGCCAGATCGGTCTGGCGATCGGTCTCGGTACGACCGAAGTCGGCGGCGAATTGATCCCGGTCGAGGTGGCGACGATGCCGGGGCGCGGCGGGCTGACGATCACCGGTCGCGCCGGGGATGTGATGCAGGAATCGGCGCGGGCGGCGCTGTCGTACGCGCGGTCGCGCGCCAGCCAGTTGAAGATCGACCCCGACTTCCAGGAGAAACTCGACCTGCACATTCATTTGCCGGAGGGGGCCACGCCGAAGGACGGGCCCTCGGCCGGTATTACCATGGCGACGGCGCTGATCTCGGCCTTGACGCGCTGCCCGGTCCGCAACGACACGGCGATGACCGGCGAGATCACCCTGCGCGGTCGCGTCCTCGCCATCGGCGGACTCAAGGACAAGACGCTGGCGGCGCACCGGCAGAACATCCGCCGCTTGATCGCGCCGGAGGACAACCGCCGCGATCTTCAGAAGATCCCCGAGGCGATTCGGAAGGAAGTCGAGTTCGTCTTCGTCTCCAACATGGACCAGGTGATCGCCGCCGCGATCCTGCTCGACGCTTCGCAGGCGGGCAATCTTGCCGATACGGCGAATCGGAGCGACGAACCCGAACCGACCGGTAAGGCGTCCGTGCCGCCAGCCAACCAATCCGTACCGTTCGGCGATGCGGTCGCCTCGGACGCCACGGAGCACTAGCTCCCGGGGTCTCATCACGTGTCGCAGATCCCTTCTTCGGTGACCGAGGGAGGGATTTTGTCTGCCCACCAACGAGGTTCGGGAGCGTCTGCCCCCCCGCCTCGGCGATCTCCTTGCTAGAATGGACCGACCGTTCTTGAACGTTGTCGAGGGGATCGCATGCCGCGGTTAGCCGCACAAGACCGCCCGATCGAGCGCGCCGCGGGGATCGAAGCGCTTCATCCGTCGCGATTCGGGTTCGACGCGTACGGCGAAGGTTGGATCAGGCGCGACCCCCGGTTCGGCGCGATGGTGGTCACGCCGGTGTCGTGGCAGCACGCACAGGTCCCGTCGTTCGACCTCGTGGACGGGCGGCGAGTGCCGACCGATCCGCTCAATCTCCTCTGCTCGCTGCAGGCGATTACCTGGGGGATGCCGCCCGAGTTGTTGGTGCCGAGCAACGTGCTCGCGATCATGGCCGACACCGGGGGCGCGGTCCTCGTCGCCTACGATCCCGACCTCGGCTTCACCGCCCAAGGGTGGCTCGGTTTCATCATCGGACTCGGCTCGGCGACCGGCACGCTCGTCTCCCACATGCTCGGTGTGCGCGAAGACGTCCGCGGCGCGGCCGACGTCGGTTGGTACGTCAAGCTGATCCAGGCCTACGAGGCGCTGCGGACGGGTCACCACGCCATGTCCTGGACCTTCGACCCGATGCGCGGCGCCAACGCCCGCCTCAACCTCGAAAAGCTCGGCGCGGTCGTGCAGACGCTGACCATCGACAAGTACGGCGTCCTGCCGAGTACCCTCTACGGCGACGTCCCGAGCGACCGCTTCACCGCGACGTGGGATCTGCTCGATCCGGCGACGGCACGACGGATGCAGGATGTTTTCGACGGCCGCTATCGTCCCCTGTCTCCGGCCGATGTGGTCGACCTGCCGGAAGCCACGATGGCGAATCTGAACGACCTCCTGTGCGATCCGCCTTCTCGCCTGCGGTACCGCATCCCCGGAGACATCGGCGACTTGATGCGAACGGATCCGCGGGCCGCGGTCGAGTGGCGGCAAGACATGCGACTGGTCCTACCAGCCTTCCTCACGACGAAGCGGGCCGTCCTCAGCGGTCCCGCCCCGGGCGACGTCGCGGCGGTGGGGGTCGAGGAGAGCGCCGGCGGTTACCTGGTCAACGGTTTCGCCACCGGGCCGAATGCGGCCGGTGAACGAGAGAGCTACTACGTGCTGGAGCGAAAGAGACCATGACCACCTCGTCCGCGAATCCGCGCATCTCCTGCATCGCGACCCACGTTCTGACGCTCGAACTCCGCGTGCCCTTCACGACGTCCTTCGGAACGTACAAGACGCTGACGCGCCCGTTCCTCGTCGTCGAAACCGAGGACGGTCGGCGGGGGTTGGGTGAGATTCCGACCTTGACCGATCCCGCCTACAAGGCCGAGGCCGACACCGCCTCCGTCCTGACCTCGCTCAAGGAGTTCGTCCTTCCGAGCGTCGCCCGCTACCAGGACGAGCACGGTCCGATCTCCGAGATTGGCGTCTTGCAAGCGAGTTATGCCTGGATCAAGGGCGCCGTTTTCGCCAAGAGCGGCGTCGAAGCCGCGCTCTGGGACATCATCGCCCAGCGCCGGCAGCAGCCACTGTGGCAGCTCTGGGGAGGCAAGCGGCGCACGTTCCCGGTCGGCGTCAGCATCGGTGGCAAAACGATCGACGACATCCTCGCCCGCGCCGAAAACGCCGTCGGTTTGGGATACGGTCGGCTGAAGGTCAAGATCTGGCCGGGGTTCGACGTCGAGGTCGCGGAGGCGCTCCGCCAGCGCTTTCCCGACATCCTGCTCCAGGTCGACGCCAACTCGGCCTACGACATGACCAATTGGACCGCACTGAAGGAGCTCGACGCCTTCGAACTTCTCCTCATCGAGCAACCGCTTTTCGACGACGACGTCGTGTTGCACAGCGAGATCGCGCGCGAGATTCGCACCCCGATCTGCCTCGACGAGAGCATCCATTCCCTCCGTGACACCCAAACCGCGATCGCGCTCTGGCGACGCAACGACGCGCTCGACCGCCTCATCATCAACATCAAGCCGCCGCGCGTGTCGGGGTTCGCCGAAGCGATCGCGATCGCCCAGGAATGCCAGGCCGCGGGCGTCCGCACCTGGATCGGCGGGATGCTCGACACCGCGTGGGGCAAAGCCTGCAACCTGAATTTCAACGCCGTCGACGCCATCTCTCTCCCCGGCGACCACTTTTCGCCCAGCGGCGCCTACTTCGAGCACGACATCGTCGCGGAACCGTTGGTTGCGCCCAACGGCACGTTCACCCTCGGCGAGGGTGTTTCCACCGGCGTCACCGTCGATTGGCAGGCGTTTGAGCGATTGGGAAAGCGTGTCTTCGAACAGCGGCTCTGACGTGCTTGAAGGGGCGGACCGGGTTCCTTTTGGGCGATGTCCGCAGTCGTCGCTCGCGGCATTCGGGAAGGGCAGGCAATCGCCCAGAGGGCACCCGTCCTGTCCCTACGGAACTGCAAAATCTTCCTCACCGTTGTGCAATCTTCGACCGTAGTCGCCGCCCCAGGACCAACCTCGCGGCGTCTCCGCCCGCGACCCGCGCGGCATGTGCGTCTGCGTTTCGGATGAGAACGACCGGCGGGTTGTCGCCCAATCGGTGCTCATGCACGGCGATCGATGCGCGAAAGTCGATCCCGCTCCCGACGAAGAGATCGGATCGTGCTGCGGCGTCTCGGGCGAGATGAACCGCGTCACCTTCTTTTCGCTGGAATGCGACCGGAACTCCCTCTTCTTCGCAGCCCCGGAGAAACGCTTCGACCAGGGACGTTGGCGCGCCAGGGCTCACCGCCAGGCAGATCGACGGCGGCGCGACCACGGACGCTTACCTCAAATCGGCGGTCGCGCCGAGGACGAGCCCCGTGGCGACCGCGTTGCGCGGCCCTTCCGTGCCGCGAACGTTGGCCGTGCCGACGACGATTCCGTGCTCGGCAAATCGGGCCGCCAGGAGCGACGGGATCTCGAAGTCGAGCGCGGACCCGCCGATCAGCGCGACGAACCCGACCGACCGGGGGTTCCCGCCCGTTGCCAGCACGCGCAGGGCGCGTTCCGCGTTGGCAACGAAGACACGCTCCTTCGCCCGCCGGCGGCTCTCGACGATGCGCTCGACCGCAAGATCGGCGGGAACCGCGACGTAGCCGCTGTGGCCGACGACGACCGCCCGACCGAGCACCTGCCCAGACAGCGGCTCGGCAACGAACTGGAGCGAGCGGTCCTCGTGACGCAGGGAAAAAAGACTCTCCACGTGGGCGACCCGATGCCGCTTCAGGTCCTCGCGCGGCGCGTCGTCGACGGCGAGCTCGTCGCCGAGGACGAGATTGACCATCGCCCCGCCGCCGGCGAGATGCACCACCTCGACGCGGCCGTCCATGTCGATGCGGGCCGCATTCGTCGATCCGGAGCCGAGATCGAGCACCACGAGCGGTTTGCCCGTTCCGGGTGTCGTCAGCGCGCCGAGGAGACCGGCTTCCGCCTCGCTGCCCCCGGATTCGACCCGAACTCCCAGCTCGGCCGTGAGCGCCTCGACGAGTCGCGCCGAGACCGAGGCATCCGCTTCGACCATTGCCGCGAGGGCAACGGCGCGTTCGGGAGCGACCTCCTGGCTCAGGCCACCGGCGACCGGTTGCGGAATCTGGAGATCGACCGCCAGCAGGTCACGCACGTCGATCGCCGCGTCCGGTCGAGACGTCGCTTCGCCCAGCCGCTGCTTGAGCTCCGCGAACATCGCGCCCGCGACCGTTCCCGCGTCTCCCGTGACGTCCCGCAATTCGCCAACACGGGCGCGAGCGGCCATCACCGCCGCGGCTGCCTCCGCCAGGTCGATGCGACTGGTTCCTCGGCTACCCGTCATCGTGATTGCACCGGCACGGATGCGACGCTCGCGAACCGCGGCATCCGGCGTGCGAATCACGACCGCCGAGCGCAGTCCCGCCAGCGCCCTCGCCGCCGGCGCCAGCCGCGCCGTCGTCTTCGCATCGAGCCCGAAGATCGTCGCGATGCCGTAGGGATTGGAGAGGGTTCGGATCGTCGCGCCGGTCGGAGCGACCTCGATCGCCGCGCGCTGGCCGAGGGGTATCGCCTCGATTGCCGCCACTTCGTCGACGATCGGGATCGGATCGCCCGGAATGCGGTTGGCGATGAGAACGCCGTCGTCGGCCTGGACGATCGCACCGGCGACGGCGACGCCAGCCGCCCTCGCCGCCGCGATCAGCGTTGCCGCCTCGTCGAAGGGAACCGACGACGGCACCACGGCGATGAGCGGTTCGTCATGCCGGTCGCGCAGCGCGCTTACCGGCACCGTGGTGCCGACTCCCAGCCCCGATCCCCCGGGTGTCTCCGGGTTGTGGCCGACCAGGGTGGAGTCGGTCAGGACCGTTTCGGTGATCGCTTGCATCGCCACGCCGGCGACGACCGGCGCCGCTTCGTTGAGGCGGACGACCGAGATGTCTTCGAGGTTGCGTCCCACCGTGGCGCAGGCGGAGAGCAGCGCCGTCCGGATACCGGGAACGTTGGCCACGGTGCCCTTGATCCCGGTCGTCCGCACCAGTGCCGAGGCGAGGAAGCGCGGAGGGAGACGGCGGTCGAACTCCGCCAGCGCGACCTCGGTTGTCTGGTTTCCGACGTCAACCCCGGCGAGGAGCATCCCGCTCACGATCCCGATCGATCGTCCGAGCCGTCGCCCGGTCGGGCGGCCACCAGCGCGGCGACGTGCGCGGGAAACAGGGGAAGCGAGTGGACCTGGGAGAGGGGAATCCAGACCGCCCGGTAGGAGCCGGAGGGCGAGTCGTCCGTCGCGGCCAACTCGGCCCCGCGACCCGTGCCGAGTTCGCCGCCGACGACCCTGGCGGCAAAGAACGCGTTGGGTTCGCCTTCGAAGACGTCTTCGGCAAGCAGTTCGCCGACCTCGACCCGCAGCCCCAGTTCTTCCTCCGCCTCCCGGCGCGCCGCTTCGCGCAGCGATTCGCCCGGTTCGGCCCCGCCTCCTGGAAAAACGTAGTAGGTTCGCCCGTGACGCCGCCGCTCGATCAACGCGATTGCACCGTCCTCGACGATCACCGCCCTCCCCCGCGCCATCAGGACCCCTGGTCCGCCGGACCGAGACCGCGACGGGCATAGGCGACGGCCGCTTCTCGGACGAGGGACGCGGTCATCGGCGCCTGGTAGGTCGCGTCGAGTTCGGTGGCGATTCGCTCCAACTCTTCGGGCGTCGAACGCCCCGGTCGCAGGGCTTCGTAGATTGCCAGCAGCCGCTCGTCGGGGACTCGGGTCAACTCGGCGGCGCGCCGGAAGTTTGGCACCAGCGCCGGCCATCCCGACGCCTCGGCCACCGCCGCCTGCCGTTCCAGCGCCTCCGCCGTGATCCGGAGATCGGCGCCGCCGATCTCGCCCGCGATCACCGCATCCAGGGTCACCGCCGCCAGCGGTTTTCCGGTGGCCGTCCGGATCAGATCGGGTCTCCGCTCGCCGGTCGGGTAGTCCGCGGCCGGGTCGAATCGCGTGTTACCGGTGGACATAGGGTGGCTCCGTGTGGTCGTGCCGAGGGGCGAGTTCCCAGGAGACGGTCAGTTCAACCGGAGGAGTGCCTGGTGCGGTCAGGCGGGTTTCGATCAGGTGGAGTGCCGCCGCTTTGGTGTGGTACCGCGGTTCGATCGCCTGTCCGAGGTGATCGACCAGGATCGGTTCCGGATGATCTCCCCGCGCGTAGCGCGCGGCGTTGCGGCCGATCCGCCGGTAGTGCTCGGGCGTCATCAGCGGTGCCACCGAAAAGAGTTCGAGGTTCGAAAGCGGCGCCAGTGCGCGGTGGTGGATGACCGTCGTGCCCTTCGATTGGATACCGACGCCGATCCCCGAACCGCTCAATTTCGCCGCCGCCTGCGCGACAAACGCGACGTCCGAGGTGTGCCGGATGCGGACCAGGCGGACCGGCGCTCCCTCCTCCTCCAACCCCGCCAGGAGCTCCTTGAGCACCCGTCCGTGATCGATTCCTGCCAGTGTGCGGTCCAACTCCCCGCCGAAGGCGGCGCCGAGACCGATCACGACCTCACCGGGTAGCACCCCTGGCTCGGCGGCAGCGCACGGGCGAAGCGAGAAGGGAACCGCCGGCCAGCGCAACTCGACCACCGGCGCCTGGCGTGGGTCGACGGCCTGCCGAATCGCCGCGAGCTCGGCGCGACGATCGCCTGCAACGCGGTAGCCCGTGCCCGGTCCGCGGTAGTCGTTGGCGTCGTTGACGGCGCTGACGACGCGGAAGTCGCGGTCCAAAATCGCCGCGGTCTGAAGGTAGTCGCCGCTCAACCGCTGTTTCAACATCGCCAACACGCGCTCGGCGATGTCGAGGTAGCCACGGCTCGCGAGGGCGCGCACGAGGTCGACGCCGGTGATCCCGCGCTCCAGAATCGCATCCGACGCCCGCGCGTTGGCGACGCCGGACGTCTCGGGAATCTCGTAGCTGCCGTGGGCGAACGTCGCTCCCTGCACAACCTCCTCGGCGATCGGGGGCAAACCCAGTTCCTCGAAGACATCCCGGACGGCACAGGCGGCACGGTAGCGCGCGGCCAGGACGGCCTCCTCCGTGTACGGCGTCAAGCCGCCGTCGACGTCGAAGTCGCGCTGAAGCACCAGCCAGTCGTCGAGGTCGTCGGCGTTCCAGTTCGACGGCCCGAACATGTTGTCGTAACGGGGAATCGACCCGAAGCCGGAGCAGACGAAGTCCGTTCCCGCGAAGAACTGCGGCATCGTCCTGGCGGTCCGGCGGGCCTCCGACTCCGAGAACATCGCGTCGTTGCCGCTCGCGACCTCCAATCCCCAGAGCATCGCCAGCACGTTTTCCGCCATCAACTCGCGGGCGCCGCCGGGGACGGAGCCGGCGATCGCCACCCCGTCCACTCCACCGTTCTGGACCCCTTGCACACCCGTGCCGCGCGTCATCGCCAGGCACCGCGCTTCCAGATAGAGCATGGAGCGCCCTTCGGCGTGCGCCATCAGGACCTCGACGCCCGAACCCGAGGTGAAGCGCAACTTGAGACCGCACGACGTGTAGGCAGCCGCCAGAAACGCCTTCGACCAGGGTGTGTCGTCGCCGTCGAGGAAAACGTCCTCGGTCCCGTAGTTCGAGACCGTCTCGGCGTAGGTCGTCAGCCCGCGCAGACCGAGTGTCAACTCGGTCGCCTCTTCGACCGAGCACTGCGCGAGCGCGCCGCCGACAACCGTCTGCGATCCGACGAGCAGTGCCAGCGCGTTGGACGCCGCCGCCCGCGCCACGGCGACCGTCGTCTCGACCTCCCGGAACCCGGCCAGCGTCGCGGTCGCCGCATCGGCGGCGATCAACGCCGGATCGTCTTTGGCATTCGTCACGTGCGCCTGGTTGGACGGGGTGCGACGGGCCCGCAGTTTCTGCGCGGCCATCATCAACTCGACGATGTTGAGGTGATTGAGGACGTCGACCACCCGTGCCGGTGTCATGCCTGCGGCGAGCCGTCGCAGATCCGCCGCCGGCACGCCGGGATCGACGAGCCGGCGGGCGAATTCGAGCGCCGGGATTGCCATCGCTTCGGTAGCAACGGCACGATCGATCGCATGGTCGGCGATGAAGAGGTCGATGAGATCGAACGATGCACGGCCGCGCCCGTCGAGTTCGACGACGACTCCCTCCTCGATGCGCAGACTTGCCTGGGGATCGCCGTCGGAACGCATCGCCGCGAACCCGAGTTCGGGCGCCTCGTGGACGAATCCATCGAGATTGACCGGTCGCTCGTCCAGGGCGCGAAAGCGTCCCGAGCGGACCGGTGGTGCGTCGCCCCAGTTGGCCTCGTCGCGGGAGTTCGACATTTGGTGCCCTGTGCGGGCGTTCACCGGCCGATCGGGTGCCTCCCGCGCATGATAGGAGAGACGCCGCAGGTCGTCATCCGCCTGCTTCGCCGGTCGGCGTACCGGGCTCGTCGGGCACTTCAAAGCGGCCCGACTTCGCGGTGAGGCGAATCCGGTAGACGATCGTCGGCGGGTCGAGGAAGGGGCGCTTTGCTGGGTCCGGGTAGATGATCGCCAGCGCGCGTTCGCGTGCCGCTGGATTGTCCAACTCCTCGTAGATTCCCTCGGCAATGACGCTGCGCCAGCGGTCCGACGCCTCGGCCTCGTCGACCTCGACGCTGACCAGCGGTTGGGCGCGCATCATCCGGATTTTGCGTCCGACGCCGCTGTGGGCATAGATAGCCTCGCCGTCGTAGCCGTAGGCGAGCGGTACCACGTACGGGCGGCCGTCACCGCCGTCGATCCCGTGGGCGCAGCAGGCGATCCGACCGACGATCGCCGACCGCAGGAGGTGCTCGATCTCGTCTGGGGGCAACTCGTCGATTCGGCCCACGGGCGCCTTCGCTTTCGCCACACCGCGTCGTGTTCCCGATCATCTCGCAGGTCCACGTGATCGGCAAGGGTTCTGCCATAGATCAGCGCCGCTGTACCCCGTCCAGAGTAGTTCGTGGTGGTTGACGTGAGGAACGATGCTCGGCATCATGCGTCCACGTGCCGCTTTGGACAGGAGCCGCCATGGCGGACCCGATGCCCACCGTTCGCCCCCGCCCCCGGCCCGTCCCGCTGCCGCCGCCGGGGACCGGAGACTGGCGCCCGCCGCGCCTCCCGGTGCCGCCCACGCCGTTCTTCGGCCGGGAACACGACGTCGAAGCCGCTGTGACCTTGCTGGGTCAGCCGGCGTTCGCCTGCTCACCCTGACCGGGCCGGGCGACGTCGGCAAGACTCGCCTGGCCCTGGAGGTGGCACGGCGCGCGGACCCGGCCTTCGCCGACGGTGCGGCGTTCGTCGACCTGGCACCGGTGCGGGACCCCGCCCGCGGCTGTCCCCCCGTGCCACGGCCGTGCTCGCCCTGGTCGCGGCCGACGTCATCTGGGGCACGACCCTGGTCGCCACCAAACCGATGCTGGAGCGCGTGCCGCCGCTGACGCCGGCCACCGCCCGCTTTGCCGTCGCGCTCCTCGTCCTCCTCCCGCTCGTGCGCCGGGCCGGCAAGCGTCCGACGCTCGGACGGACACCGGCGTCTTCTTGCTCTACCTGACCCAGAACATCGGCCTGAGGTACACCAGCGCCGCCAACGGCGCCCTGGTCCACGGTGGGATCCCGGTCGTGGCTGCGCTGATGGCCGTGCCCATCCTCGGCGAACGGTTGGACCGGCGGCGCCTGGGCGGTACTCTCGTCTCCGTCGCCGGCGTGGCCGCGGTGGTGCTCTTCGGACGCGTCGCCGGGGTCGGCCTCCCGGCCCTGGGCGATGTGCTGCTCCTGCTCAGCACCGTGGCATTCAGCGCCTACCTGGTCCTGGGCCGGCGCGCCTTCCCGGACGCCGGGGCGCTGCCCCTGGTCGCCGGCGTGACCTGCTACGGGCTGCTCTACTTGCTGCCGGCCAGCGCGGTCGAACTGGCGGTGCGGGGGATGGTACGCCCGACCGCCACGGACATCCTCGGGTTGCTCTACCTGGGCGGCGTCTGGCTGGTGACACGGCAGGCGAGACCGGCACCACCGATGCCGGACGCGATCGATGCCCCCGATCGCAACGGGCCAGAGGTGGCTGCGGCCTCGAGCGTGTTATGGACTTCGCAGAAGGTTCCGGCATGAGAGTGCCTCTGTTTCGAAGGCGAACACTCCGTTAGGCTGACGTTCGCTTGCCGACGGCGGCCTGTCGGGCGATGTCCCGCCCGAAACGGCTCATCCTGGCGGCTCACAGCGCGTCGAAACCCGCGCTCGGCAATCGGGCAACGACCGCTGGAACGGCGCGGCCGGTACCGACACCGACGACAGTTGCTGAACGATCCACCTGGGAATCGCTGGCCTTCCGATCGCCCACCCGTCGGTCAGCTGAGCGTCGAGACCCCTAAAACTGTGACCGGAACTGTGGGTTGGCTTCGTGGTGAATGCCGCCCTGGGTCGGCAAACTCGGACTTGTGAATCAGCGGTCCGGGGAGGACGCCTCCTCCCCGTGCTGATCAATTGGCGAATGAGGAGACGACGATGCAGATGGTCAGGAAACTCGCCGCGATGCCGACCGTCGTCCTGCTCGCGAGTGCGCTCGCGGCACCGGGTCCGAACACGGACGTCCGCCTCGGGGCCGACCTGCGACGGCGAACCGGCGTTCCAGATCCCCGGCGATGACGTGATCTACGGTGGTCTCGCCGACAACACCTACATACAAGTGTGTAGTCGTCACCGAGTTGAATTACGCGATGCGACGGATGCGTCGACTCGTGTGGAGACGCATGATGTCGTCGCGATCGGGAATAACCCGGCGCCGAAATGGAATGAGGTGATAGCGAGGGAGACGATGGGAATGGTTGCGACGTTGGCAACGGAGTTCGTCGAAACGATGGGCGTCGACGGGGAGTTGGCGTTCGCGCTGGTCGCCGAAACGATGTCGCACGCCGAGCGCACGTTCGGCTCGCCGACCCACGGTCGCCTCCTCGATCGGTACGCGTTGGAGGCGGCGATCGAACTCCTCAGTCGACCGGCGAGGGTGGTCGACTTTGTGCCGGACCCGACGGTATGCAGTGCCCGTCAGTCACTCACCGCACGCTCGCCCAAGGTGAAGTTACAGCGGGTTGTCGAACAGTCGAACCGGCCCGACGCCACCACGGGGCCGTCTGATCTGAATATCGCTCTAACAGATTGCACGGAATGGACAGAGACGGGAGAAGCGCATGACTACGCCGCGGGGAAGCGGGTACGTCCGAAGTTGGCAGAGATGCACGGTTGATGTGCACGCTGAACTGTCGAACTGTTCGTCGTTCGGTCGCTCGACTCACCGACGCGGTTTGCCCTCGATCTCAACGCCGTGCCCCGGTACCCACTCTCAACACCTCTTGACAGGTCCGATCCCATTAGGTAAGTTGTTGGTCAACAACTCAATTAAGACCCGTCACGAGTTGTTGAGGGGGTTGGACGTCGTCGGACGACCCCCTCATGATGGGAACCGATCCGAATTGCCGCTGGGACACGATACGATGCACCAGTCGGTCGCCGAGCATTGGACTACGCCCACCGCGAGCCGCCTTAGGCGGCTCGCGGAGACCTCGAGCGCGGTCTTTCTGGCGACCTGGCGCTTCGTCTACGTCTTCTTTTCGAACGGAACCCCGTTCGACGCCCCCAATCGCAGCGAAACCTGTTTCGCCGCCTAATCGATCCCGGATCGCCGCCTGACGCCGGGCAGCCCGAGGGCATCCTCGCGCTGTGTTTGCGCCATCGGCCTTTGTGTCCATCGCTCGTGCCGCCCAACACCACCATGGGTCGCTCGGCAACAGGAGTCCCGCGTCGATGTCCCACAGCTACTACCCGGTCGCCCTCGATCTAAACGGCAAACCCTGCCTCGTGGTCGGCGGCGGGGTCATCGCGGATGGCAAACTCGACGCCCTCCTCGACGCCGGCGCCCGGATCACGGTCGTCAGCCCTGACGTCCTGCCACGCATCGAAGCACTCGCCACCGGGGGCCTGATCACACTCCACCGTCGCCGCTACCGGTCGGCCGATATCGGCGGCACCTACCTCGTCATCGCCGCCACCCACGATCGGGCCGCAAATGCGGCGGTGGCGGCCGACGGCCGGGCCGCCGGCGTCCTTGTCAACGCCGTCGACGACATCCCGAACTGCGATTTCTTCGCGGTTTCGGTCGTCCGGCGCGGCGACCTCCAACTCGCCATCTCGACCGCCGGCCGCAGCCCCGCCTTCGCGCGGTGGATGCGCGAGTACCTCGATGCCTCCCTGCCGGCCGAGTTCGGCGACCTGCTGGCCATCCTCGGCGACGTGCGCGGAACGCTCAAGGCGCGCGGTCCGATCCCAGCCTACGAGCATTGGCAGGCCGCGATCACCGATGACGTGCTCGACGCCCTCCGGAGTGGCGACCGCGAGGGAGCCGCGACGCGGGTGTTCGATCGGGTCGTCGCCGGCGTCATCACCGACGAGGCGCCGGTTGCGGCGCTCGTCGATTGAGAGGAGGAGGTCCGGTGCTACCCGGAGGAAGAGTCTCCATCGTCGGCGCCGGACCGGGCGATCCCGAGTTGATCACGGTCCGCGGTCTCGAACGCGTCCGCACCGCCGACGTCCTGGTCTATGACCGATTGGTCGATCCGCAACTCGTTGCCGCCGCCCCGCCGTTCGCCGAGCGTGTTTTCGTCGGCAAGGCCGCCGGTTTCGCGGAGATGGATCAGCGCGCGATCGAGGCGCTGTTGATCGACCGCGCGCGCGATGGTCACCACGTCGTCCGCCTCAAAGGCGGCGACCCCTTCGTCTTCGGCCGCGGCGGTGAGGAGGTCGCCAGCGTCGTCGCCGCCGGGATTCCGGTCGAGGTCGTCCCCGGGGTCACGTCCGTCGTTGGCGTTCCCGCGAGCGCGGGGATTCCGGTCACCCACCGTGGCGTGTCGTCCTCGGTCACGATCGTCACCGGTCACGAAGATCCGCGCAAGGACCAATCGGCCGTCGATTGGGATTGGCTCGCGGCTTCCCGCGGTACCGTCGTCGTCCTCATGGGGCTTCGCCGCTTGCCGATCATCTGCAACCGCCTGATCGCGGGCGGGCGCTCGCCTGAGACGCCGGCCGCGGCGATCTCGAACGGAACCTGGCCCGACGAGCGTGTGGTGGTCGCCCCGCTGGGCGAACTCGCCGCGGCGGTCGGAGTCGCCGAACTCGACGCGCCGACGCTCCTCGTCATCGGCGAGGTCGTCGGGCTGCGTGATCTTTTCCTCCCCGCCACCGGCAGGCCGGGCGAGTTCACCGCCGCCGCGGCGGGAGGCGACGCCGAATCGTTGGTTCCCTGGCTTTCGTGGCTCGGCGCCGCCGACTGATGGTGCGATCGAAGGAGCATGGGGATGCTTGATCTGGTGACACTCGCGCGGCCGGCGCGTCTGGACAAATCGGAGGTCGACGAGCTTGCCGAGGTCTTCGAGGATCGCTCGCCGCAGGAACTGCTGCGCTGGGCGATCGATCGGTTCGGCTTGAGGCTCGCGATCTCCACGAGTTTCCAGACCGACGGCATGGTCCTCTTGGATATGGCCTGGCGGATCGATCCCGGTATCCGGGTCGTCACCGTCGACAGCGGGCGACTTCATCAGGAGACCTACGATCTGATGGAGGAGGTGCGCGACCGCTATGGCATCCAGATCGAGGTGTTCTACCCCGAGACGGCGGCGCTCCAGGAATTCGTCCAGACCAACGGCATCAATCCGTTCTACCGGAGTACCCCGCTCCGGCGTTCCTGCTGCGACATCCGCAAGGTCGAACCACTGAAACGCGCGCTGGCGGAGAGCGACGCCTGGATCTCCGGTCAACGGCGCGAGCACTCCGCCACGCGGCAAGGCGTCCGCAAACTGGAGATCGACCGCACCTGCGACGGCCGGCTCAAACTCAATCCCCTCGCCGATTGGAGCGAGGATCGGGTCTGGGACTACGTCCGCGCCAACGACGTCCCCTACAACGCCCTCTACGACCGGGGTTACACCAGCATCGGTTGCGCCCCCTGCACCCGCCCCACCGAACCGGGCGAAGACCCTCGCGCCGGTCGCTGGTGGTGGGAGCAAGACACCCCCAAAGAGTGCGGTATCCACTGGAATTTCGAGCAGGCCGCGCTCGTCGCCCAGGCGGCGGCGCAGTTCGACCAACTGTTGGCAGGTGAGCGGTCATGAGTCTGAACGGGGAGCAGATGGAAGGCGGATTCACCCTCTGGTTGACCGGTCTCTCGGGTGCCGGCAAATCGACCCTGGCCGATGCCCTGGTCCCGATCATTCGGGACCGCTACGGCAAAGTCGAGGTTTTGGATGGCGACGTCGTCCGCACCAACCTCTCGAAAGGACTTGGGTTCAGTAAGGAAGACCGCGACACCAACATCCGACGCATCGGCTTCGTCGCGCACCTCCTGACACGCAACGGCGTCCCGGTGATCGTCGCCGCGATCTCGCCCTACCGCGAGGTCCGGAACGAGGTCCGCGACCAGATCGGTCGGTTCGTCGAGGTCCACGTCGATTGCTCGCTCGACGAGTTGACCCGCCGCGACGTCAAGGGGCTCTACGCCAAGGCGCTTCGCGGCGAGATCGCCAACTTCACCGGCGTCTCCGATCCCTACGAGGCGCCTCTCGATCCCGACGTCGTCGTCCAGAGCGACCGCGAGACGGTCGAAGAAGGTGTCGAAAAGATTCTCGACCGTCTTGATGCCCTCGGTTACCTGCCGGAACCGTTCGCCATTGGAGCACGCGCATGAGCACTTTGACCGTCACCCAACGGCCCCACGGCGGCCAACTCGTCGATCGCTTCGTCCCGCGCGAGGAGGCGTCCGCGTTCCGCGCCGAAGCCGCCTCGCTGCCGTCGCTGCCGCTGACCCGGCGCGACCATTGCGACCTCGAACTCCTCGCCAACGGCGGGTTTAGCCCGCTGACCGGCTTCATGCGCGAGGAGGACTACCGATCGTCCGTCACGACCGCCCACCTCGCCAACGGACTCGTTTGGTCGATCCCGATTGCGCTGGCGGTCGAAGA
>DATBFX010000047.1:0-1628 GCA_036558305.1 Thermomicrobiales bacterium
GCAGGAATCGCGAGGGGAAAATTCCAGGGGGTAATCGCGGCGACGATGCCGACCGGTTCCCGGGTGATTTCGATCTCGACGGCCGGGCGGACGGAGGCGATCTTCTCGCCGCCGACCCGAACGGCTTCGCCGGCGAAGAACTTGAAGATCAGGCCGGCCCGGCCGGCCTCGCCGATGCCGTCAGCGAGCGGCTTGCCCTGTTCGCGCGACAGGAGACGTCCAAGCTCTTCCTTTCGGGCGAGGATTTCGGTCCCGGCGCGGTCGAGGATGTCGAACCGCTCCTGGGGCGTCGAATGGGACCATTTGGGGAAGGCGGCCTTCGCGGCGGCGACGGCCAACTCGACGTCCGCCGTCGTCCCGCGAGCGAACTCGCCGACGATGTCGTTGACGTTCGAGGGGTTGATGTCGGGGACGCGGTCCGCTGACTCGACCGGGCGTCCGTCAATGAGGTGTGGAAAGGCAGTAGGCATACGTGGCTCCTGGCAGCCTTGCAACATATCAAATCAAAGGTGCTATGCTTTTCTCAAGCGCAGGAGCGCGGCAATGGATGTCGGGGCGCAACTTCGCTCGTCGCGGGAAAGCAGGCGGCTGACGCTGGAAACCGTGGCGAGGACCATCCGGGTACAGCCGCGCGTACTCGTCGCCATCGAGCGCAACGACGCCGGCGGCATTCCGCCGCGCCCCTTCGGCCGCGGGTTCGTCCATGCCTATGCCCGCGAAGTCGGCCTGAATCCCGACGAAACGGTCCGCGAATATTTCGGTCAGTTTGTTCCTGCGCAGGCGACGGCTCCGCCGCCACCCGTCCGCACCACCCCATCGGTCCTGCACGGACTCTTTTCGTCGTCGAGGGTGACCCTGGCGGCCGCGCTCGCCACGGTTGTCGCGATCGTCGGCGCGGCGCTGCTCGTGCGCGCGAGCAAAGAGCTGCCTCAACACGATCCAGGTCTCGTTGGAACGACGGGCGGCGCCGCGCCGGCAGCGGCGCCGGAGAGTACCGCCGCGCCGGCGGAACGCTCTCAACCGCCCGCCCAGGCGGCATCCCATGTCGCCTCGCGCCCTCTCACCGTCGTCATCGAGGCGACCGCGCCGTGCTGGGTGACCGCGCGTACTGACGGCAACCGAGCGCTCTACCGTCTCCTCCAGCCCGGCGAGCGGTCGACGCTCGCAGCCGACTCCGAGATCGTACTCGTCGCCGGCAATGCCGCGGGGTTGACGTGGACGATCAACGGACGAGCGGCTGGTGTCCTGGGCGGGCCCGGAGAAGTACGCACGGTGACGATCACGCCGCGGAACGCGGCCTCCATCAAGTGATCGCATCGCGCGGTGTCGCTCAGGGCGGGCTCAAAACCGCGTCGCCCAGGGGCCTCAGTCCCGGGCTGGGTGCAGCCCTGAAGGCTGCGCTCCTGCACTCCTGACGAGTGCTGCACGGGGTAGCGCGTCGCACTTACATGCGCCGGATCGTGACATAGAGCGGCCCCACGCCCAAAATCATCAGCATCGGGTAGGTTGTCCGACCGGCGCGGTTGACGACCTCGAAGAAGACCTGCTCCCCCGGACCGACCGTGAACTCCACGGTCTTCCACACCAGCGTGTTGCTGACGCGAATCGAGTGCGGGCCGGGCTCGACG
>DATBFX010000048.1:0-4342 GCA_036558305.1 Thermomicrobiales bacterium
GAGGGCAGGTTTCAGGATGTTGGCCGCATCGACCGCGCCTTCGGCGGCGCCGGCGCCGACGAGCGTGTGCAACTCGTCGATGAAGAGGATACTCCCGGTTTCCTTGACCTCGCCGACGATCTTCTTCAGGCGCTCCTCGAACTCGCCGCGGTACTTGGTGCCGGCGACGAGGGCGCCGATGTCGAGGGCAATGAGACGCTTGTTCTGCAACCGCTCCGGCACGTCGCCGGAGACGATCCGCTGCGCCAACCCTTCGACGATGGCGGTTTTGCCGACACCCGGTTCGCCGATCAGGGCGGGGTTGTTCTTGGTCCGCCGCGAGAGAATCTGCATGACGCGGTCGATCTCCATCGCCCGACCGATCAGCGGACCGAGTTTGCTCTGGCGCGCCGCCTCGGTAAGGTCGAAGCCGAGGGCGTCCATGTACGGTGTCTTCGTCTGTTGCTTGCTCTGGCTGTAGCCGGAACTCTGGTTGACCACCTGCATCACCTGGGTCCGCACCTTTTCCAGGTTGACCCCAAGACTCTCCAAGACGCCCGCCGCGATCCCTTCGCCCTCGCGGACGAGACCGAGCAGCAGGTGTTCGGTGCCGATGTAGTGGTGGTTGAGGCGGCGCGCCTCGTCGATCGCGAGTTCGATCACCTTTTTGGCGCGCGGCGTCAGACCGATTTCGCCGATCACCGCACCTTCGCCGCGCCCGATGATGAACTCGACGGCCGAACGGACCTTGGGCAATTGGACGCCCATGTTGCCGAGGACGCGCGCGGCGACGCCATCGCCCTCGCGGACCAGCCCCAGCAGCAGGTGCTCGGTGCCGATGTAGTTGTGGTTGAAACGCTGGGCCTCTTCCTGGGCGAGCGTCAGAACCTTGCGGGCGCGTTCCGTGAACTTGTCGAACTGACTGGCCATCCTCGGCTCCCCCGGTGCCCTGGGCGATCGGCCAGGTCGGCCGCGCCCTTCTGATCTCTTCTACCGTAAGCATACGAGATCGGCGAGACCCCGGACGTACTGTCGCGGTCGATCACGCCGCATCGTCGCGCAAAAGTGATGTCGGTGCAACAACGGCAGGCGCATGGTCGCGCCTGCCGTTTTCGCATACGTATCGTTGGCCGGCAGTTGCGGTGAGACAACCATCGGCAGCGAGGACGTGTCTGGGTTTACCCCTCACGCTCCTCACCATCGCTCGACGCCCCTTCGTCCGCCAACCCGGCCGCGGCCACAACGGGCTCGACCTCGGGCGTTTCTTCGGATTCGGCGCTCGCTTGCGTCGCTTCCGCCGGTGCGGGTTCGGGCTCGCTCGGCTCGGCTTGCTCGCCGGTCACGAGATCGAGATCCGCCCCCGCCATCGCAAAAGCCATGCCGATCGCCGAGAGGGGTTCGCCGTCGATGTCGCTGGGAATCTCGACGCTTGGCCGTTGGGCGCGCGACCGGCCGCCGCTTGCCGGTGTCTCGATCGCGGGCTCCGCCGTTTCGATCGTGCCCGCGGTGACGGCGATCCCGTCCGGGGCCGGCGCGGCCGGCTCCTCGCGCGGTGCCGGCGCCTCCGCGGTCGCGGTGGTCTCGCCGGTCGCCTCGGCGGCCTGAGCAGTCCCGCCGCCTTCTTCCGACTCGCTTTCGCGCGAGGACCGACCGGACCCGATCTCGATCCCCTCCGCCTCGAGGGCGGCGCGGATCGTCTGGGCGATGCCGTCGCGCTCCTCGACGGCGCCTTCGCCGAGGACCGCTTCGAGCTCCGCGTCCGGCGTGTCGAGCGCCCGCCGCAGGCTGAGACCCATCCGACGCCGCTGCGGGTCGATCCGGATGATGCGCAGGATCAACTCCTGGCCCTCGCGGACGACCTGCTTCGGATGGGTGATCCGCTCGTCGGTCAACTCGGAGACGTGGATCAGCCCTTCGATGCCGTCCTCGATCCGGGCGAACGCGCCGAAGTTGGCGAGTTGCGTCACCGTGCCGCGGACCAACTGGCCGACCTCGTACTTGGCGGCCACGCGGCTCCAGGGCTCGGCCTGCGTCCGCTTGATCGAGAGGGCGATCTTCTTCTCCTGGGCGTTGATACCGAGGACGTAGACGTCGATCTCCTGGCCGACCTTCAAGACCTCGCTCGGGTGTCGGACCCGGCTCCAGGAGAGCTCGGAGAGGTGGACGAGTCCGTCCGCGCCCCCGATGTCGACGAACGCGCCGAAGTCGCAGATCGAGGAGACACGGCCCTTGCGGACTTCGCCTTCCTTCAGTTCCTCGATCAGCTTCTCCTTCATCACGTCGCGGCGTTCCTGGATCGCCTGGCGCTCGGAGAGGATCAGCCGGTTACGATGGCGGTTGATTTCGATGACCTTCAACGGCAACGAGGTGCCGATCAGGCGGGCCATGTCCGCCTGCTTGCTCGCGTCGTCGCCACCGCGGATCTCCGAGACCTGCGACGCCGGGACGAAACCGCGGACGCCGTCGAGGTTCACCAGGAGGCCGCCTTTGTTGTAATTGGTGACCTCGGCCTCGATGACCTCGTTCGCCTCGAAGATCTCCTGGAGTTTGCGCCAGCTCTTCTCCTGGCGCGCGCGGTCCATGCTGACGACCGCGTGCCCTTCCTGGTTCTCGGGTTGCACGACGAAGACGAGCACGGTCTCGCCGATCGCGAGCGCCTGCTTCTCTTCGTTGCTGAGGCTAGAGAATTCCTTGGACGGCACGATGCCCTCGGACTTCGAGCCGATGTCGACAAGGATCTCGTCGCGGTCGATGCGCATGATGACCCCGTCCATGACGTCCCCGTATTTCAGGGTCTTGTAGTCATGGCTGGGGTCGCTGAGGTATTGCTCCATGAGGGAGGGCACGGCTTCCTGCGCCGCCACCGGCGAGGTGTCGGGTAAGCCTGCCACCGGGAGATCCCTCTGCTCGCTCACGTCCGTACCGTCCATACACCTTCCTTAAAACCAAAAGGACATGCGGGTGGCCCCCTTGCTCGCGGGCCGTTCGAAACGTCACCCACACGTTCGGGAGGCCTGTACCCTGAGTATACCGGTCATCGCGCGCGGGCGCAACCGGTTTGGAGAGGCGTCAGGCGTCGGGCGTCAGGCGTCGGAAGAACGAAATCTGCCGCGATCATCGCAAGATCGCCGCCTTCTCCACGTGTCAACTGCGGGCGTCGGCCAGTTCTTGGCGCCTAACGCCCGACGCCCGACGCCTCTCCAGATCGGCAACCACCTCTGCCAATGCCGCCAAGCACCCGTCGACGTCCGCGGTGGTGCACCAGCCCATGTGGCCGATCCGGATCATCGCCTCGCTCAGGTGCGCCTGGCCGCCGGCGACGACGACGTCGTGGTCGCGCTTCATCCGTTGGGTGATCTGTTTCGCGGTCAGGCCATCGGGGACCGCCACGGCGGTCACGGTATCGGAGGCATAGGGCTCGTCGCCGAAAAGCGAGAGACCGAGTTCCTTGATGCCGCTGCGCGTCCGCGCGCCAAGCTCGGCATGGCGGCGCCAGACGTTTTCCAATCCCTCGTCGAGGATCAGGTCGAGCGCGGCGTCGAAGGCGTAGAAGAGCGAAAGGGGGGGCGTCGTCGGCGTCATCCCCTTCAGCGCGTAGTCGCGCGCCGTCCCGAGGTCCCAAAAGAAACGGGGGAACGTCGAGCGGCGGTAGGCGTCCCAGGCGCGAGGCCCGACCGCGACGATCGTGAGACCGGGCGGGCACATCCACGCCTTTTGCGAGCCCGAGAGCACGAAGTCGAGCCCCCACTCGTCCATCACCAGCGGCAGCCCCGCCGCCGAGCTGACCGCATCGACCACGACCAGCGCGCCGTGGTCGCGCACGATCCTGGCGAGATCGGGCAACGGATTGGTGACCCCGGTCGAGGTCTCGTTGTGGGTGATGAAAACGGCCTTGACGTCCTGGTTGCCGCTCAAGGCATCGCTGAGCGTCTCCGGGGTGAGCGCCTGCCCCCACGGGAGATCGAGCCGCCTGACGTCGAGGTGGAACGCCTCGGCGACGCCCGCGAAACGATGCCCGAAGTCGCCGACGACGGTGCAGAGTACCGGATCGCCCGGCGAAAGGAGGTTGACGACCGCAATCTCCCATCCCGCGGAGCCGGATGCCGGCCAAAGAAAGACATCGCCGTCCGTGCGGTGGATCTCTTTCGTGCGGACGAGGATCGAGGAGTAGAGATCCTTCAGACCGCTGCCGCGATGCGGGATCATCTCGCGTTGCATCGCCTTCACGACCGCCGGCGGCAACGGGGTCGGTCCGGGGAGTCGGAAATTCGTCGTCACGCCGCGTTCTCCTGCACGTCTCCGTCCGAACGATACCGCCCGAAGTATAGGGGTCGGGGGGGGGGGGGGGGGGGGGGGGGGGGGG
>DATBFX010000049.1:0-5059 GCA_036558305.1 Thermomicrobiales bacterium
CCCTCCGGGCAGACCTGTTCCGACGGACGCTGTGTCTGCCGACCGCTGACGTGCAGCGACGTCCCGGGAGGATGCGGGACGCACGAGGACGGTTGCGGCGGCTCGATCAGTTGCGGCTCGTGTGTGCCCCAATGCTTCGTCACCGGAACGCTGGTCGCCCTGGCGGACGGGACCTCAAAACCGATCGAGCGCATCGAGATCGGTGATCTGGTGCTCGGACGGGGCGGCCGCGTCAATCGCGTGCTCGGTTTGGAGCGCCCGACGCTCGGCCACCGTCCCCTGTACGCGCTCAACGGCGGGAGGGCATTCGTCACCGGCGGTCACCCGTTCTGGACGGCCGGCGGTTGGAAAGCCGTCGATACGGCCGCCGCGGCGATCGAGATCCCGCGGCTGCGCGTCGGCCAACTGGCGGTGGGCGATCGGCTCACGCATCTGGCGGCCGTGAGGGTGCCGGCGTGCGTCGGACGCGGGATCTCCGTCGAACCCGTCGAGGTCCGGCAGGGTGAGATCGTCCTGGAGGCCGTGACCGGTGGCAGTGCCGATCCGGCGACTCAGCTCTACAACATGCGGGTCGACGGCGATCACACGTACTTCGCCGACGACTGGCTGGTCCACAACAAGTCGTCCTGATAAGCGGGCCATCGACCATGGCCGAAAACGAGCGGCGCGCCCGCGGGCGCGCCGCTGCTCGTTCGTCCCAGGAAACGCGGTCTCGTCAGGCGGTGCGGCGCAGTTCCTGGCCGCCGGCGAGCGACCGCTGGTAGAAATGGAGGGCCGCGGCGGCGGCCGGCGCCGAGATCGTGCCGAGACCGTCCACGCGTTAGCTGAAGCGGAGGAGGGCGCCGACGCCACCGAGTTCGTCGAGTTGACGCCCGGCATCGGTACGGGGCCGTTCGTCCTCGGCCCGCGGCACGGGCTCCCCAGCCGGCGGCACAGGCACCTCGGTCCGAACAATTTCGTACGTGGCACCGGTCAGGATCGCACGCCGGATCAACTCATCCTCGGCGCGGATCGGCACGATCTGACCGCGCTCGCCACCCGTTGGGTGCCGATCGGGGATCGCCCCGATCCCGGCGACGTCGGCCGAGTAGTCGGCCCAACCGACGGCGGCGAAGTCGTCGTTCATCACGAGTGTTTCTACCTGTCCCTGTTTCAAAGCAGTCAGCACGGCGTCCGGTCCGGCGGCACCCGGTCCGCCGGACTCGACGGCGTTGCGAAGGGCGGCTGCGGCGGCCGCTTCGCGACCTCGCTCGGCCTCCTCGTCGAGCGGGAGGGTGGCGTCGATGAGGTCCTGGGTCGGTGTCGTGATGTCCAACCGGACCGTGCCGACGATGCGATTCGCGACCGTGTGGTGGAGGAACTGGTTGAGCGGAGAGGTCATCACCTCGTCGCCCGCGATGATCAGGACGTCGACTCCGGCGTCGTCCAACGCCTGCCGGGTGCCGTCGGCGATGGCGCGCGTGAACTGATCGTGCCGCTCACCGGCGCGCGCTTGATAACGGCGTTGCGATCCGCCTGCTTTCCGCTTGAGCGGATACTCCGCCCCGTAGGCGACGACTTCGCGCTCGCGTCGTGACTGCGTCACGAATACCAGCGATGCCTCCTTCTGGTCGGCGAGGAGGACGGCATAGGTCGCGTGGTCGTCGGCGATGCGGGCGAGCGTCGCCAATGCCGGAATCGGCCCGACGGTGACTTCGGTCGGCACGGCGACCGCGAGTGGCAGCGCGACGAAGACGTCCGCGTCGGCGCGGGCGAAGACGAGCACTCCTTGCGCGGCGGCCGGAAGCGGTTCGACATCGAATTGGCGGTCGATCCGCTCATTGTCGAGGTAACGACCGACGCGTTCGATATCGACGGCGAGGGTGCGGGCAGCCGGCGAATGCTTGGCATACTCGGCCAGGATCGCGTTCGCGGTGTCCTCGAATTGGCGGCGTGCCGGCCTCCGGGCCGGATCGGAACCCTGCGGGCCCCAGTCGAGGGCGACCGACAGATACTGACTTGCTTCCCCGGGGGTCATCATCGCGGGGGGAAGGGCCGCGATCTGCGCCAGCGATTCGCGGAGATCGAGGACGAGATCGGAATCGTCCTCCGTGATGCGGAGTCGTCGGATGGGCCGATTGCTGACCACGGTCTGCTCCTTGGTTTGCATTCTCCCATCGGAATAGGACGTCAATCGTCCAGCCGCGTCGCCTCGCGCCGAGCGTATGGATGATCGAGCCAGAAATCAGGCGAACCCGGACGGCCACTGGCGAGACCGGTGCCGTTCCGGACAGAACGCGAGGAGGTGCTACGCGGTGCGCCGCAGTTCCTGGCCGCCGGCGAGGGCGCGCTGGTAGAGGTGGAGGGCTTCGGCGACGCGGCCGGTGCCGCGGGCGACGCAGGTCAGCGGGTCTTCGGCGCGGCGAACCGGCATCTTCAGCTCGTGCTGCAACCGGCGGTCGAGACCGAGGAGGAGGGCGCCGCCACCGGCGAGGGTGATGCCGTTCTCCATGATGTCGGCGACGAGTTCGGGGGGCGTCTCTTCGATCGCGGTCTTGACGAGCTCGACGATCGTGTTGACCGGGGTCGAGATGGCGTCGCGGAGCTCGACGGAACTGACTTCGACCGCTTTCGGCAGACCAGTGAGGAGGTCGCGGCCGCGGAGGGTGACGCGGATCTCTTCTTCGAGGGGGTAGGCCGAACCGGCGGCGATCTTGGCATTCTCGGCGGTGCGCTCGCCGATGACGAGGTTGTGGTCGCGGCGGGCGTACTGGATGATCGCGTCGTCGATCTCGTCGCCGGCGACCCGGATCGAGTGGTTGACGACGATACCGCCGAGCGAGATGACGGCGACCTCGGTGGTACCGCCGCCGATGTCGACGATCATGCTGCCGACCGGTTCGTTGATCGGCAGCCCGGCGCCGATCGCCGCGGCCATCGGCTCCTCGATCGTGTAGGCCTCGCGCGCTCCCGCGGACAACGCGGCGTCCTTGGCGGCCCGCTTCTCGACCTCGGTGACGCCGCTCGGGATGCCGATGACGACGCGGGGGTGGGGGGCCATCATCCGCTGGAGGTGAACCTTGCGGATAAAGTAGTGGAGCATCATCTCGACGGTGTCGAAGTCGGCGATGACGCCGTCCTTGAGGGGGCGGACCGCGACGATGCTCTCCGGGGTCTTGCCGACCATCGCCTTGCCCTCGACGCCGACGGCGAGGGCGCGCTTCGACTTGGTGTCGATGGCGACGACGGAGGGCTCGGAGATGACGATGCCCTTGCCGCGCACGTAGACGAGGGTGTTGGCGGTCCCGAGGTCGATCCCCAGGTCGCGGCTGAAGAAACCGAACAAGGCGGAAAGCGGGCGAATCAAGCTCGGGGTCCTCCGGTACTGTAGTGTGCGATCGCCCGATCACCGCGCGCCGGATCCGCGATCGGATCCCCTTCCCCGCGCCGGCATGGTCGTCTGGGCGCACGATAGACTTCGGACCGGCTGTCGGGCGGAGTATAGCATAGGGGAGCGGAGGGCAAGCGAGCGATGGGTGGTGGTTAGGACATCGGCCAGACCGGGTGTGGCGATGGGCAGTCAGGGGCAAGGCCATTGCACGTCGTTTCACACGGTTTCACACGTCGAGGAACCCTGTCAGATGGTTAGCCGTGGCCGGGAGCCGGCGCAATGGCGTCTCATGCCTCACGGCAGAGGACGCCGGCCTCGTCGACCCGTAGGGGCGGACCGCCGTGTCCGCCCTTTCCGAATTCCGCATGCGATGAGGGCGGACACGGCGGTCCACCCCTTCAAATGACGCTCTTGGGATCTCCTTACGCCCGACGGACCAAGCGCAGCAAACCGAGCAGCAAGATCGAGCCGATGACGGCGAGGATGAAGCTGCCGGCGTTGAAGTGCATGTCCCAACTCTCGTCGGTGAGGAGTTTGTAGATGACGCCGCCGATGAAGGCGCCGGCGATGCCGATGAAGATGTTGGAGAGGCACCCCATCTGGTCGCGGGTGCCGGCCAGGATGCTGGCGACCCACCCGGCCAGGGCCCCGAAGATGATCCAGGCGATGATCCCCATCGTTTCGCGGTCCTCTCTCTGCTCGTCGTCGCGGCTGACGCGACGGAGGTGAGCGGCGTGCCCGGTGGGATTGTAGTGGCGGACCGTCTCGCCCGCCGTGGCGCGTATACTCGCCGCCAGGAGGGTAAACGAGCGCGATGGATCTCGACATTCGGACGTTGGTCGGAGGAGAGCTTTCCGACCGGTTGCCGGAGACGCCGCACGAGTTGCCGTACGACCGGGCGAAGGTCGACGAGTTGCTGACGCGGGTCAAAAACGGCGAGGCGGTCGAGCTCTTGACCGAGTTGTTGAACGCCGTCGATTGGCGCCGTGCGTTCGTCGACGACGAGGGCAAACCGCTGACGCTCGAAGACATCAGCCGCCTCTATGCCTACTACCGGCAAAAGTTCGGCGACCTGGGGCCGATCTACCTGGCCGATCTCCTCTCGACCGAGTTCATGACGGAAGCGATCGCGCGCGGCGACGTCGTCCTTTCCGATCGGTTGCAACACATTGGCCGTGAAGACCCCCGGCTCTGGCAGGAGATCCGGCAGTTTTTCCGGCGCAAGGAATTTGCGACGGCGCTGCTGGTCGGCGCGCACTATTCGCGGGGGCGCCGCGAGCCGCCGGAGTGAGACGAGCCGCGCTCAGTGCTCTTCGTGACCGGTTCCGGGCTCGAACGTGAGAAGGAGGGTCTCCTCTTCGGGGTTCTTGGTTTCGAGCCAGACCTTGCGGCCCCAGAGGCGGTAGATGTGTTCCAGCGTTTTCCGGGAGAAGGCGAGGTCGAGCGGTTTGCCGGTCCACTCGTGGCGGAGGAAGAGTTCTCGCCGGCCCTCGTAGTCGCCGTCGACGGCGACGATGATCGGGAAGCCGTAGCCGGTGAGATCGGTCGCGAGCCGGTCGCGGACGGCCTCCCAATCCTTGTCGGCGATCACCATCTCGTACTCGTCCCGCCGGTAGACATAGAGATCGAGGTCTTCGACGAGTTCCTTAGTGAGTTCGTTGCGGACGAGCGAGAGGTCGCTGACCGTTT
>DATBFX010000050.1:0-3277 GCA_036558305.1 Thermomicrobiales bacterium
CATCTTCCGCTCCATCAAGAAATGGAGCGGTTCCCAAACCAGAGGCCCCACGAGCGCGAACGGGAAGCGTTGCACCGTGTCGGCCCGAAGGCGGATCAACAACCGTGCACTCCGCTCCCCCGCCGGTTCGACGACGAATGCCCAACTCCAATCGAAGTACCCCGGATCGCTCGGTACGGGCGGCCGCTTCGTCGCCGTGTCCGCCGTCGCCCGCAACACCAGCGCCCGCGGCGGTTGCACCACGGCCGCAACCAACCCGGTGTGCGGCGCGAGCCGGACGACTTCGCCTTCCGCCAACTGTTGATACTCCGGGATCAGGCGATCGGCGCTGTGGATGTCGAGTCCGGCCAGGTTCTCGACCCAATCGTAGCTGTAGAACCCGCCCCTCCCCTGGCCCAACTGCGCCAACCACGGCCAGACCTCCCGCGGCGGCGCGGCGATGTCGATCGCGTGCGTCGTTTCGTAGATTACGTGCGGTAACAGGTCGTCCCCGGGCAACGAACGCCGGACCTCTGCATCGGTTGACCCCCACCGCCGCAGCCACCGGCGCCCGACGGTTGCGTAGAGCCCGGCGGCGATCGCCGAGAGGCCAAGCGCGCCGACGACGCCCGAGATCCGCCCCGAGCCCATGGCCTTCTCCTTCACGGAGCGACTTCGCGGTCGATCGGCTGCTCCGCTTGATCCCACCGGCAGCATAACCCGCACGATACCCTGCCTGCCGATCGCCGGCATCCTCGACCACGTGGTTTGGGGGTGACGAGCTGAGAGGCGCCCTCAGCACCGGCCGCGAGCGATCCGAACGACCACTAAGGACAATGCGTTCCGAACTCGCGGTAGCGCGGCGGTTCCGAATCGTGATACTCCCGGCAGAGCGCCACCAACCGCTCCTGCAACACGTTGAACAGCTTCTCGCCTTTCTCCGCCGACGCCACGAACGGGTCGCCCATCACGCCGTGCGCCATCTCCCGCCGCCGCTCCGGGAATTGCGCGTACCGCTGCACGTCCTTGCTGAATTTCATCCGCCACTCATCTTTTACGGCGAGATCCATGTCTACCAGGTCGCCGCGCAGGTAGAGTTGCAGACTCGTCTCCCATTCCCCGCCGTGGCCGATGCTCCCCGCGTCCGCCTCGCTCCAGGCCAGCAATTCGTCGGTGGCCATGTTCCAGTAGGTGATCGCCAGTGCCCAGACGTCCTCCTCGGCCAGCTTGACCGAGGCCGCCCAGGTGGGGGCCAGATTCCCGCCGTGGCCGTTGACCATGACGATCCGGTGGAAGCCGTTGGCCCAGATGCTGCGACAGACATCGCAGAGAACGGCGATGAACACCTCCAGACCCAGCGTGATCGTCCCGACCTCGCCCATGTTGTAGTGGGTGAAGCCGTACGTCACCGGCGGCGCCACGACGACCGGAAAGTCGTCGATCGCGTCCGCGGTCCGGATCGCCAGGTGGTACGGGATGCTGATGTCCACATCCTGCGGACAGTGGGGTCCGTGCTGCTCGACCGAGCCCACCGGGACGATCACGACCGCCCGCTGCTCGATCGCCGCGAGCAGTTCGTGGCGCAGCATCTCCTGCCAGAGCACCTTCTTCCCGGACGGCGGACGGATCAGCATCTCTTCTCCCTTCGGAATCGCTCGGTGGCGAATCGTGTTGGTGCTAGGCGGCGAGTACCTCGCGCAACCGCCGCCCGACCGTGTCGGCTTCCTGTTCGGTCAACCCCTGGGCGTTGACGGCGAGCCGGCCGAACTCGGCGTACGACTCGGCAACCGCGATCGCCGGATCGCCCGTCAGCAGCCGGTTGACCGCGTCGTAGGCGGTCAAGCCGAGTGCCGCTTCGTCCAGTTCGATCCGCAACAGCGGCACCGGTCGGTTCCTGTTGTCGACCTGACAAACCGCAACGCCGGCCAGACCGTCGAGGTGGCGCGCCACGATGTCGAGCAGCCCCGACCAATGGGCGCGGTCGGCGTCGTCGGAACCGGCGACGTAGCGACGCAGTGCCGTCACTAAACCGACGATCTCTTCCCTGCCGACCTTCATCGAGCGTCCGAAACCCTGGTGCGGGACACCCCGCAATTGGTCGCTGGCGATCATCGCCCGTTTCGACCACGTCTCGGCGCGGACGTCCATGTCCTGGTGCTGCAGCGCCACCGAGGCGATCAGGTCGGCCCGGCCGGCCAGGATCCCGCTCGCCTGCGGCCCGCCGATCGCCTTCCCGCCGGAGAAGGCAACCAGATCGGCCCCCTCCGCAGTGAACCGCCGCAGATTCGCCCGCGGCGGCAACTCGGCCGCCGCGTCGACGATCACCGGTACCCCTTTCGCGTGGGCGATCTCGCAGACCTCGCGCAACGGTACCGTGCCCGGCGTCTCCAGGATCGGACAAGCGACCGCCGCGGTCCGCTCGCCGATCGCCTCGTCGATCTGCCAACCGAAGGTGCCGCCCGCCCCCGGATAGCCCAGGTAGCCGACCTCGACGAAGCTGACCCCGGCGGCGCGGATCGCGTGGTCGTAGGCATTGCGGTGGCCGCGCTGGACGACGACCTCGTTTTTCATTCCCGTCGTGTCCGGTAACCGATCCATCTTGCCGACGTCGAGCCCCGCGACGCAGGCGACCGTGCCCAGCGTCAACCCCGCGGCGGCGCCGGCGACGACGTACCCCGCCTCAGCGCCCGTGAGTTCCGCGATCACCTTGCCTGCTTGGTGCTGAAGCTCGTCGATGTGGACGAACGAGGCCGCCGCCTCGGCCATCGCCGCGAGCACGTCGGGCGCCATCCGGCTTCCGCCGAGCCGCGTCAGCGTGCCGCTCGCGTTGATCACCGGGCGGACACCCAATTCCTCGTAGATTCCCATCGCTCACGCCAGCCCTTCACACGATACGCGCTCGAAACGGCCGGCGCATCATAGGGCGAGACGGCGTACGTGGCAACCGGGTGCGGCCCCCACCCGGGGCAATCGCATTGTGAAAAGGCTTGCGGTCGGGGACTCCTGGGGGGAGACTGAGGGGATCGACCCGCCGCGATCGCCCCAGGAGCCCCGCCGTGGACCCGTTCGCCGATTGCGCCTTTGCTGCCCGTTTTGGCGATTTACCCGACCCCCGCATCGACCGCTGCAAACGCCATGGGTTGCTCGACGTCGTCGCCATCGCCCCCTGCGCGGTCCTCTGCGGGGCCGACACGTGGGTGGACGCCGCCGGGTTCGGCCGCAGCCAGGCGGCCTGGCGGCGCACCTTCCTCGCCCGGCCCACCGGCATCCCGTGCCACGACGCCTCCGGCCGGGTCTT
>DATBFX010000051.1:0-9605 GCA_036558305.1 Thermomicrobiales bacterium
GATGAAGGGATACCTGGGGCAACCGGAGGCGACGGCGGCGGCGATCCGCGACGGCTGGTACGCGACCGGCGACGTGGTGACGATCGACGCGGAGGGATTCATCACGATCGTCGGCCGGGAGAGCCGGTTCGCCAAGATCGGCGGGGAGATGGTGCCGCAGGGACGGATCGAAGAGGCGCTGATGGAGCTCACCGGTCCCGACGAAGACGGCGGCCCGAAAGCGGTGGTGACGGCGATTCCCGATCCGGCGAAGGGGGAGCGGCTCGTGGTCGTCCACACGGCGCTGGCGCAGTCGCCGCACGAGTTGGTGCGGGGACTGGCGAAGGAGGGGCTGCCGAATCTCTACATCCCGTCCGAAGACTGCTTCGTCCAGATCGACGAGTTGCCGACGACCGGCACCGGGAAACTGGATTTGAAGGGGGTTCGGCAGATCGCGGCGAAGGCGCTCGCGACGAAGTGATCGTTGATCAGGCGATCTGGAACTGAAGTTGGGTCAGGTCGGCGCCCGGGACGCGTTGCGCCACACGCAAGATCTCGACACCCACAACCTCGTCATCGGCATTGAAATCGAGGATTATCCCTGGGTGCACCTCTTCGGATTCGACGATCGCCGACTCGTCCAGACGAAGGTAGAGGGCGTCGGCTTCCGGATCGAAATGGACTTTCATAGATGTTTCCTCGCGCAGCTACTCTATGTGCTCGTATTGTGAGCGAGCCAACTCCGCCCCTTGTCCGTGAGAACGTAGCGTTGAAGTCGACTTCGTGGTTTGTCGGGAATCGTCATGGCGACGTACCCGTCCCGGATAAGAGGACGAAGGTAATTGTTCAAGAATGTTTCGCGATGCCGAAGGCCAAGCAATCGTTGAATATCGCTTCCCCGGCGAGGCTCGCTGAGATAGCCAAGAATCTGGACTGCGACTTGTCCGGTGACTTGTCCGCTGTCGGTCGAGCGCGATTGCTTTTCGTCGAATTCCCGCGCCGGCAGGAAGTTGATGACGACCGTTGCGGGCTGCAGTTCCCAGGTCGGATGCGGCGACGAATTCTCGTCGCACCATTGGAGGATGTTGATGGTGCCGGTCCCCCATCGTTCGATGATGCCGGATCGATAGAATGCCCCGGCGATGAGCGGGTTCCAAGGGTGCGATCTGTGAGGCCGTGCCAGAGCCTCTGGTGTCAGACCGAAGTGGAGGGAACCCGGATTGGTGATTTCCAGGTGGTCGTCGTAGACGGCAACGGTCACCGAGCCGCCGCCCTCGATGTAGTCGCGGTGGCAGATCGCGTTGGCGAGAGCTTCGCGGGTAGCGCGCGGCGGATACCGGGGGCGATCCTCGCGGATCCAGTTGTCCGGTAGGACGCGGCCGGCGATGGGGACGTGCTCGCGCAGGAAACGTTCGGCGCGGCGGAGCGTTTCGAAGGCGTGGCCCCATTCCTGGCGGTTGTCGTCGAAGTCGGCGAGACGGTTGACGCCCCGGAAGCGGGCCAGCCGAACCATCAGTTGCGGGTAGTAGATCGCTAACCAGGGACTCTTGCCGTAGAGGGCGACGGCGGCATTCAACAGTCGATCATCGCGAATCAGTTCGAGACCGCGCAGGATCGATTCGACGTCCGACTCGACCGGCGGGGTGAGGCGACCGAGGCTGATCGCGTTGGCGAGGGTACGCCGGATTTCCTCCTCGTCGAGATCGGCGATCGTGACGTCTTCGTGCGCCGGTTCGTTCTCCCAACGCCGCACATGGTGCAACCGCTCGATGACGCGGCGGTCGTAGAGGTCGGACGGCATGACGCTGGTGGTCGGTCCGACGCGGTGATAGGGCCGGCCATCGTAGCGGTAAAGACCGGTGCCGCCGGAGACGGCGATGACGACGACGGCGCGTCCGCTCTCCAACGGAACCGTGTCAACAGCAGGCAGGGCGGGCGTGGCGATGTCTTCGAGCGTTCGCGTCGAGACGTCCTGACCGCGAATCTCCCCCCGGTTGCCGACACCGAAGAAGACGTAGCCCGGTAGCGGACTGTTGAGCATGGCGCAGGCGGTCTTGACGCCGTCGCCCAGCGAACCGGTCGAACTCTTGAATTCGAGGTGTTCCGATTCGCCACGCGCCACCAGCGCGGCGAGTTCCGACAGGTTCATGGCGCACGACCCGGACTTGGTAGGATAGCGGGGCGGCGGAATGATGCCAGATTCGCGTCGGGGTGCAAGGCAAACGAAGGGCGACGGGACGACGTGACCGCCCAGGCGACCTCGGAGACGAAGACGGTCGAACGCGCCCGGTTGGGGGCGTTCGTCAGTTTCCCGGCGCTGGGGGCGGTGCTGTTCTGGAGCGGGGTGGCGCCGTTCGGGAAGTACGCGCTGGAGGAGATACCGGCGCTTGCCTACACGGCGCTGCGCCCGGTGATCGCGGCGGCGGTGCTGTTCGGGTTTCTCCGGTTGCGGCGGCAACCACTGAGCATCGCCCGGAGCGATTGGTCGCGGTTTGCCGTGGCCGGATTCGGGTGCATGGGGGCGTCCCAACTGCTCTTCATCGGCGGTCTGTCGCTGACGAGCGTCGGGCACAACGTGATCCTGGCGGCGACGAGTCCGCTGCTGAGCGCGGTGATGCGGGGCGTGTTTCGGCGGGAGGTGCCGGATCGGCGGACGGTGCTGGGGTTGCTGGCGGGGTTCGCGGGGGTGGTCGTGATCGTGTCCGACGCCGGGTCGACCGCCGGCACGTCGGTGATCGGCGATCTGCTCAGTCTGGGTGCAGCCCTGACCTGGGTCGGGGCGACGGTGCTGCCGCAGCCGCTCGGCGTCCGCTATGGGGCGCCGCGGACAACGGCGTGGTTGCTGCTGGGGTCGGCGGCGTTGTTGGTCCCCATCGGGTCGTTTCGGGTCGTCGATTTGGCCCGCAATCCGCCGTCGACGCCGGCCTGGTTGTCGCTGTTCTACGGCGGGGCGATCGGGATGTTGGGGGGGAATGCGCTCTGGCAACGGGCCGTCCAGGAGATCGGGCCGGCGCGGACGTTGGTCTACCTCTATCTGGAACCGGTGGCGGCGATGATTCTGGCCGCCTTGGTGCTGGGGGAACGGCTGACGGTGACGCAGGGAATCGGCGGGGTGCTCGCCTTGGCCGGCGTGGCGTTGGTGCGCAAGGGGTAACGGCTGCCGCACCGTCATTCCTCCTGAGCTTGCGAAGGATTTGTCGAGGAATCTCTCTCCGCCAGAGGAAACACGCCCACGAGACGGCGCCGCCGCTCTCGGTCCGGGAGATTCCTCGACAGGCTCGGAATGACGATAGGAACGCTGGTCGGCAGAACCGCCTTGCACGCGGAAAAAGGTCACTCAGGAGACATGACCAGGCGGGCCGGCGTCGGTACTCCCGTCCCGGCTCCCGTTGCCGCCGTTTGGTGATACCGGAGCCGCACGTGCCGACCTACCATCGTGGCGTCAACCGAACGAACCACGGCGGTACGGGACAACCGACGAGGAACAATCGGGAGACGACGGGTTTCTCGCACTTTTCGCTCGTCACGGTGCAGGAGGCACAACGGCAATGGTCGAGTACTTCAAGGCGCGGTTCGGTCTGTTGAACGGGGAAGAGGAGACCGAGGGCCAGGGTCTCGTCGAGTACGCCCTCATCCTCGTCCTGATCTCGGTCGTGGCGATCGGGATCATGGGCTTCGTTGGTAGCTCGGTGACCAACGTCTTCACGAGCATCAACACCGCCCTCGGCGGCTAGTTCCAGGCGACGGGCGGTCTCGGACCGACCATCTTCTGAAACGAACGAAGCAGCCCCGGCCACGTGGCCGGGGCTGCTTCGTTCGTTTCGGCGCGTTCGCCGCCGGCCGCAACGCCGGGGATGATCGGTGCACGGCGGACAGGTACGTTGGTCCCGATGGGGGATTCCGCGTGCGACGTGCGCTCGCTACCGTTGCCGCTGGAGTTGCTTCGGGGTTGCCTGAGGAGGGATGATGATGGGCGAAGATGGGCAGCAAGGGCGGGGAAACACGACGATCGTCCTCACGAAGCGAACCGCCATGGGGATGCTCGCGTTGGTGCTTCTGATCGGGTTTGCCGTCGGTCGCTTCGTGGCCTCGGACGGCACCGCCGGCGCGGCCGCCCTCCAATCCGACGCCACACCCGCGGCGACGGAGGACGTGGCACAGACGCCGGCGTGCGTCTCGCCGTCGCCGACACCCGAACCCTCGCCGACCGCCACGCCCACCCCCGTGCCGCCGGTCCCGATGGGCACGCCCGTGAACGCCGCCGACAACTGGACCGTCGTCGTCACGGGGATGACGGCGGCACCGACGATCGAGGACGTCCAGCCGACCGGGAAGTTCGTTCAGGTCAACGCCACCCTGACCAACAACGCCACCGAGGGGCGCACGTACAACTTCCGGGACTGGGTTCTGGTCGACAGCCAGGGGCGCGTCTTCGGACTCGCCGACGGCGCGACCACAAAGTCGAGCGGCACGAGTTGGTACCGCGGGGTCGATCCCTCGCTGCCGAAAGACTTCAAACTCATCTTCGACGTGGCGGCCGACGCGGGACCGGCGTTCGTGCTCGAAAGCCGGAGCGATCCGACCCTGCGGGTGGCGGTCCAGATCCAGGTCCTCGGTTGACCGACGATCCGCCTCGCCTCAGCGATCGGCGGGCCGGGACTGGCCCGCCGCCCGGCTCGGCATCGCCGCCCCCCGCGGCGCCGGTCTGACCACCGGGCGCGGCAGCGCCAGGTGCCACCGGCCGTACAGCGATGCGACGATCGTCCCGACCCGACTGCCGAGGATGCCGATGCCGACGCCGCTCGCGAAGACGAACGGCAGGTAGTAGCGGTTGAAGTCGACGCCGAGTCCGGCCAGGATCACCGCCGACTGGACGCCGATGACCGCGAGCGTCAGCGCGGGAGGACTGGCGATGCCCTGCCGCCAGGCAAGCCAGACCAGCATCGCCAGACCGACCACGGCGAACGGCAGGTCGACGCCGTGCGGCGCCCATTGCCGGCCGAGCGCCCGGCCGACGAAGGCGATGCCACGACCGCTGGAGCTGTAGAGGTTTTCGAGATTCTCCCAGGTGCGGCGCACCGCCTCGACGCGCGAGTTGATCGCCGTCGTCGGCCAGATGCGGGCCTGGTTGTCCATCTCCGACTGCCGAAAGTCGAGCAGCTTCAGGGTGCGGCCGAGGGGATCGGGCCAGAGATAGGGATAGGAGAGGACGAAGGTGGCCGCGGTGATCGCCGGTTGCGCGATCAGCATCCAACCGAGTCGCTGCTTCGATCCCACCTCGACCCGCGACACCGCACGCCAGAGTCGACCGACCACGGGCAACCGGCGCAGCAGCGGATCGAACAGGATGACGACGCCGAGTCCGGCCAGTGGGAGCGAAACGAAGAGGGGGCTGAGTTTCGTCGACGCCCCGCACCCGAGAACGACGCCGAGCGCGAGCGCCCGCGGCCAAGTCGGTGCCCGTGCGAGGGCGAGACCGGCGAGGGCGGCCAGGGCCATGAAGAGGGTGAAGACGGCGTCGGAGACGCCGATGCTGGCCAGGTAGATCTGGAGCGGGTGGAACGCCAGGAAGACGCCGGCGATGACCCCGCCGAACGCGTTGGCGAGGCGAGCCACGATCAGGAAGAGGACGGCGCAACTGAGGGCGCCGACGACGGCGTTGGTCCGTCGCGCCGCTTCGATGTCGGCCGGCGCCGGCATGTTGCCCTTGATGGCGTTCCAGGTCGTCGAGCTCTCGTTGCCGAAATGGAAATCCCAGGGACCGTTGGTGGTAAGGTCGCGCCCCTGGAGCAGGAGACCGATCCCGGTCAGGTAGGAGCCCATCGGCGGCTGGCCGCGGGTCAGGTACCGATCCTCCCAGACGTCGCTCAACGGATGGGCGAGATCGCGCAGATAGTGGGCGCGGTTGAGCCAGCGCGATTCGTCGGGGTGGAACTGGCTGCTGTCGATGGCGGCGAGATTTTGCCAGAGACCGAGCGCAAAGACGCCGAGGAACAGGATGAGATGCAGGCGGCGCCGAACGGTCCCGGCGAGTCTCCGCGGTACCCCATCTGGGATCGTGATTGTGCGGGGATTGTTCATACGCCGCCGGTCGCCGATCCACCTGCCCGATCACGGCGCGGCCGTACCGCCGCACTCCCGCGTATGGGCAGAGTGTATCAGAGGCAATCGGCAAAAGGACGGGGAGTCGGTAGCGAAGCCGGCCCTAGGCGGCCCGGTCCTCGACGTTCTCCACGGGTGTGGCGTGGGGAGCGTTCACGGGGGATATGGGGGGGACCGATCGTCGCCGCAGGAGATTCGCCACCGGCGCGAGACGGTCACGCAGCGAGGCGTCGGCGACGAGGCGCCAACTGAGGAGCGTGAGCCCGAGACCGGCGGCAACGTCCAGGACGTAGTGCTCGCCCAGGTAGACCAGCGCGACCCCCATCAAGACGGTGTACGTCAGCGTCACGAGCTGCCAGGGACGGCTGCCGAAACGGCGCGCCAGCAGGTAGAGGAGGGCCGTCGCCGCGAGGTGGATCGAGGGCATCGCCGCCAGGGGGTTGTTGTCCTCGATCATGCCCTCGGCGCCGGCCGCGGGGGGACCGAGCACGGCGTCGCGGAACCGCTCCAGGGAATGGTACCCGGCGCGATCGATGGTCTCGCCCGCGCCCGGATCCGCCGACATCCAGGGCGGGTTGGTCGGGAGGAGTGCGAAGACGACGCAACCGATCGCAAGCACCAGGGCCAGGACCCGGACGTGGGTGCGAAAGAGGGGGCGGTGTTTGGCCATCGCGATCGTCGAAACGATCGACGAGACGACGAAAAAGGACCCGTAGACCCCGCTGAAGAGCCAGTCGTACCAATGCATCCGACCCGGATCGTAGAACCAACCCTGCAGGCGGGCGGATGGCAACTGGCCGCCGAACAGCCACCGCTCGACCGTCGGCACCAGGTTGGCCGTGTGCCCGGCCGGTCCGAGACCGTCGCCGGCGCCGCGAAGCGCCGTGAACGCGAACCAGACGAACGACCAGAGGAGAAGACCGCTGACGAAGGCCCACATCCGCGGCAGCGGCAACCGCGCGGCGAGACCGGCCGCGAGCAGCAAGAGACTGAGGCTGGGAGTGGGCCGCCCGACGGTCGCCGACAAGCCAAGTCCGAGGACGCCGGCGGCGCACCCGAACAGACTGATCCACGGTTGGACGCGGCGGTAACCCGACCGCCGAGGTCGGGCCGAGGGTGGGGCGGTCGGCTCGACGACGTGGACGATCGGCATCTCGCTCATGAACCGAACCTCGGACCCGGCGCACCGCCGGATCGGTGGGTGGGAAGCGGTGGGTGCGGCGCCCGCGACCGGCGCCGCACGCCGATGCTCTCACCCAGGCCCACCCCTGGACATAGCCTAGACGTGTGGTTGTTGGGCGTCCGGGGAGGGGTCGCGCGGCGCGGCGGGGAGATCGGAGCGGTAACGACAAAAGACGGTCGGGCCGCGTGACCATCGTGCTATTGTGGCCGGTCCCCGCCGTGCCGACGATGACGACGCGCGCCGTGCGCGTGGAGCAGATCGCGTTCGGCCGCGGAGGGTAAACGGGTGCTCAACGTCAACGTCGTCCGTTCGGTGCGTGCCGCGAATCCCGACGACCATGACGCCGGTGTCGACGCGGCGCGGGCGCGGCGACGACGCCGGGCGACGATCGGATTCGGAACGGCAGCGGCGCTGACGGTGCTCCTCGGCACGCTCTACCCCAGCCGGTGGACCCTTCTGGGAGCCGTGCTGTCGGTCGTCCTCTTCATCGGGCGACGGTCGCTCGGACGGGTGGTCCGGCTGATCGCCTTCGCGGTGATCCCGTACCAGGTGATCTGGGCGGGATTTGTCGCGGCGCGGGGACTCGGCGATCGGGTCCCCTGGGTAGACCAGGTACGCCTCTGGCCGCGCCAATTGGAGGTGTTGCTCTTCGGCGGGGAGATGCCGACAACGGTCCTCCAGCGTCACCTGTTCGATCCGAATCACCTCCGGCCGTACGACTACTTCTTCACGGGGATTCACGTCTCGTTCTTCATCGTCCCCTTCATCGCGGCGATGCCGCTCTGCTGGACCGATCCGGTGCGCGGCCGCCGGTTCCTGGTGGCGCTGGCATTGCTCTTGACGCTGGGACTGCCGGGGTTTTTCTTGCTGCCCGCCAACCCGCCCTGGATGAATCCGGCGGCGGGCGATCCGAATCCGGTGCCGGCGTACCGCGTCAACGCCTACGTCGCCGGACACCTGGGCGTCGCGGGTTTCGCGCCGGATGGGACGCTCAAGGTCGAAGAGAATTCCCTGGCGGCGGTGCCGTCCATCCACATGGGCGTCTCGTTCCTCCTGGTCCTCTCGGCGCCGTTCGGGCGCCGACGCTGGCGGTTCCTGGTCCGGTTGTATGCGGCGTTGATGGCCTTCTCCCTCGTCTACCTGGGCGAGCACCAGGTCGTCGACGAACTCCTCGGGATCGCCCTGGCGGTGCTCGCCTGGCGTCTGTCGGCGACGATCGCGCCGTGGTTGGAGCACCGGTTCTCGGCGTTGCCGATCAACGCCTGGGCGGGACGCCTATCCGGCGCGCTCGGCGCCCGCTTCCCCGCCGACGGCGGCGGCGTGGCGACCGAAGGAGAACCGGCCCGATGAATGCGGCAATCGACCAAGCGCCGGTCGTCACCGCGCGGCGACTCTCCCGACGACGGCTCGGCGACTACGGGCTGAGTTTCCTGCTGGCCTTATTCGCGATGGCGCGAACCGCCGCGCTGATGCCGTCGGCGCGGCACGGAGACACGATCGCTGTGGTCAATGGGGTGGCGGTCGCGATCGCGATGTGGGTGAGCGCGTTCCTGCCGCTTCTGCGCAAGGCGCCGATCGCCGAGCGGCCCGGCTGGCGGCCGCGGGCGATCGCCACGATCGGCAATTTCGCGATCATGCCATTGGCCGTGTTGCCGTTGACCTGGCAGCCCGACTGGTTGCTGACGCTGACGACGATCGGGATGGTCGCCGCCTACTGCTGGGTGGTCTGGGCGCTGGTCACGTTGTGGCGCGGTTTCAGTGTTTTCCCGGAAGCGAGATTGCTCGTCACGCACGGTCCCTACGGCATCGTCCGCCACCCGCTGTATGCCGCCTACGCGCTCGTCTACGCCCTGGTCGCGTTGCCCCGGTTCGGTCTCCCGGCGCTGTTGATCGGGACGATCGGCGTCGCCGCGGAGGTCATGCGCGCCGTCAACGAAGAGCAGGTCCTCCAGTCCGTCTTTCCCGAGTACCGCGAGTACGCGGCTCGGGTCCCGGCGTTTTTGCCGCGCACCCGCCGGGCGACGACCGTGAGCATGCCCGCACTACCGGTCACCGCCGAAGGCGAAGGGCCGGAGGACGCAATCGCGGCCTAACTCGAATCGCGGGAATTGTGGCCTCGCCGGAGGCGCGGAGGGCGATGAGGGTCGCCGTCATCGCCCCCCGGTGGTCGTCGTAGGCGCGGACGTCGGCCGAGTCTACTCATCGCCCCCTGCGCGGTCCTCTGCGGGGCCGACACGTGGGTGGACGCCGCCGGGTTCGGCCGCAGCCAGGCGGCCTGGCGGCGCACCTTCCTCGCCCGGCCCACCGGCATCCCGTGCCACGACGCCTCCGGCCGGGTCTT
>DATBFX010000052.1:0-3394 GCA_036558305.1 Thermomicrobiales bacterium
GACGTCGTCCTCGACGAGGATGCCTGCCGGGTCTGGCGGGGCGACGGCGAGATTGGGCTCTCGCCGACCGAGTTTCGTCTGTTGCGCTACTTGATGCTCAACCGCGACCGCGTCGTCTCCCGGTCCCAGATCCTCGACCACGTCTGGGACTACGAGTTCGTCGGCGATCCATCGGCGGTCGAGACCTACATCAGCTACCTGCGTCGCAAACTCGACGACCGCGACGCCCAATTGATCCGCACCGTGCGTGGGTTCGGCTACTCGTTGCGCACCCCGGATGCCGAACCGTCCCGACCCTGAGCGACCGGCACCGCGCCCTTAAGGAGGGCTCGTGAGCATCCGTACCCGTCTGGCGATCGCGATCGCGCTCGTGGTGGTCGGGGCGTTCGTCCTCTCCGGCGTCGTGCTGGTGCGCAACACGCGCGCGACCCTGGTCTCGCAGGTCGACGACCTGGTCACGGCCAACGCCAATCGCAAGGGTGGCGGCGGCAAGCACGACTACCCGCCCGACAACCCGCCACCCGGCGGCGACGCCCAACCGACCGCGCAGACCGTCTCTTACGTGCTCTCCTCGTCAGCCGACGCCCAGCCGCGCTACAACGTCGTCGCCCAGTTGTCCTTTGATCAGAATGGGAAGCCCATCGGAAATCCGACGCCCTGCGGGTGGGAGGACGCCCCCAAACCGCTGCCGCGGCTCCCGACGATTCCCAGTTCGCAGGTCGACCATCTCGTCGCCCACAAGAGCATCATCACGACGCCCGCGGTCGACGGATCGCTCGACTATCGGATGCAGATCACCCGCGATCCCGCCGGGAACTACCAGGTCACGGCGGCCTCGCTGGAGTCGGTCGATTCCGCGATTGCCCATCTCATCCGCGTCTTGCTGGTCGTCGGCGCGATCGCGCTGGCCATCGCCACCCTTGGGTGTTGGTGGCTGATCAGGCGGGGTTTGCGACCGGTGGACCGGATGGTCGACACCGCCGCGGCGATCGCGGCGGGCGATCTCAGCCGCCGCGTTCCCCACTTCGATCCCCGCACCGAGTTGGGCCGCCTCGGCGGTGCCCTCAACGAGATGCTCGCCCAGATCGAGGATTCGGTCCGCGTGCGGGCGGCGAGCGAGGAGCGGTTGCGCCGCTTCATTGCCGACGCCGCCCACGAGTTGCGGACACCGCTGACGTCCCTCCGGGGCTACGCCGAGCTCTACCGCCAGGGCGCGATCCCGGACGAGGCGGGCGTCGCCAACGCGATGGGCCGGATCGAATCCGAGGGCGGGCGGATGGCGCGCCTGGTCGACGACATGCTCCTGCTGGCCCGCCTCGACCAGCAGCGCGGGCTCGAAACCAAACCGGTCGACCTCGTCGCGGTGGCCCGCGAAGCCGTAGACGACTTCCGCGTCGTCGCCCCCGATCGCCCGATCACCACCGACCTCGCCGACGCCGCCGTCGTCCGCGGCGACCGCCTCCGCCTCCGCCAGATCGTCGACAACTTCCTGGTCAACACCCGCATCCACACCCCGCCGGGTACCCCGGTCCACGTCTCCGTCGCCCGCAGGGGGAACGAGGTCGAACTCGCGATCGCCGACGAAGGCCCCGGTATCCCGCCCGAAGATCAGGCCCGCGTCTTCGAACGCTTCTGGCGCGCCGACCCCGCCCGCGTCCGCAGCCGCGGTGGCACCGGTCTCGGCCTCGCCATCGTCGCCTCGCTCGTCCAGGCGCACGGCGGTACCGTCTCGCTGACCAGCCAACCCGGTCAAGGCGCGACGTTTCGGGTGCGGTTGCCGCTGGTGGGGGAGGGGTGACTGCCGTTGTGGTCGACGGTCCGGGTAGGGGAGGGCCCTGTGCCCTCCCGCGTTCGCGGGCATGGTGTCCGACGTGGGGTTGCGCATTCGCAGGCGCGGGAGGGCACAGGGCCCTCCCCTACCCAGCGGCGGCATCTGCAACCACGAACGTAAAGAACCCCACCTGCCCCTCGTTTTTCTCCTTCGCGTCCTGGAGATCCATCACCAGCGCCGGGTCGAAGATGCCGTCGGTGGCGTTGGCCGGTTCGTCGGGGAAGTAGAGTTGGCTGGTCAGGACGGGGCCGTTGGCGGCCTGGACCTTGACGTGGATGTGGCGCGTCCGGCCGGTGTAGAGACCGGGGACGATGGTGGTCAGTTCGTAGCGGCCGTCATCGTCGGTGAACTGGTGACCGCGGAGGGTGAAGCCGGCGTTGTCGTATTGGCCGGCGTCGTTGGCTTGCCAGAAGTCGAGGAGCGCCTTCTTCACCGGGCGGCAATCGACCGAGTAGACATAACCCGTGACGACGAGTTTCGTCCCCGGCAGGCCCGGTTCCAACAGCGAGGAGCGCTCCGGCGAGTTGGGGGTGAAGAACGGGCCCTCCGTTTGGGCGAGGGTCGTTTCCAGATCGTCGTCGTCGCCGCAGGCCGGTGTCGGTGCCAGGATCGGTGTGGCGCCGGCCGGTGGTGTGGCCGTCTCGTCGGTCGACCGGGCAAAGGTGATGCCGGCCGTTTTGCCGCTCAGGAGGGCGAGGGCAAGTGGGGCCGGCAAGGCCACCGCGGCCCGCTGGAGTTGACGACGGGTCAATTTCGTCCGGGCGAGGCGTTCCATCGTTGCTCCCTTCGTGGTTACGAGACCGCGCGGCGTGCCTGCCGCCCGGCGAGCGCGTCGGGATGGCGGAATGATCGCCGAATGGGGAGCGAGGAAGGAAGCTACGCCGGATAGATCGAGAGGGCCATGCCGTCGAGGACGGACCAGGCGTCGAGGGTCCAGCCCCAACTCAGATAGTCGAGGGCGCCGGTGCCGGGATCGGAGATGTAGACGCCGCCGCTGTCGTAGGCGTAGGCGACGACGACGTGCTCCCAGGGCACGAGTTTGAAGGTGTTGCCGTTGGCGTCCTCGTCGTAGAAGCCGGTGTCGCCGCGGGTGGCGATCCAGATCAGCGTCGGGTGGCCGGCGTCGAGTTGGGCTTCGAGGCTGCCGGCGTCGGCGCCGTACCAGACGTCGCCGTTGTAACCGTAGGCGTTGAGGACGGGGACGAGGGCTTCGGCGTAAACGCCGTAGTCGTCGGAGCTGCCGAAGGGGCCGTCGATGTCGCCGCGGAAACCGTAGTGGGGATCGACGGCGGAGGGGACCATCGCCAGCGATTCGTCCTCCCAGATCGGCGAGCCGAACCAAGTGGTGACGACTTGGATGGAGGCGTATTCGCAGGAGAGGGAGTGGTCCTGCTCGTGGGTCGGGAAGCCGCCGGCGCTGCTGCCGCCGTCGCCCGACGCGGCGTCGGGCACGCTGGCGTCGGTCTCGAGTTCGAGTTCCTTGGTGCCCGCCCCGCAGTCGGCGCCGTCTTGCGGGAGGATCGAGAGCCCGCCGAGATAGGAATCCCCGACGCTGATGTCGAG
>DATBFX010000053.1:0-12014 GCA_036558305.1 Thermomicrobiales bacterium
CCCCCCCCCCCCCCCCCCCCCCCCCCCCCCCCCCCCGCCTACCCCTGCGCCGCCCAGTAGTCGTCGAGGATCTTCTGGACCGTCGCCTGGGCTTCGGTCACGGCCGTTTGTGGGTCGGCGCCTTCGAGGAGGACCTGGTCCATCGCGTTGAGGACCGCCGTCCGGTTGTCGGCTTCGTTGACGAAGAAGGTCGCGTAGGAGTACGGCAGGGAGGTGATGAAGGGCGCCAGCTTTTCGTCCTTGGTGAACGCCTCTTCGTTGGCGATCGCGGTTCGGGCCGGCAATTCGCCGACGGCCGGCGTCCAACGGCGCATGACGTCGGGCGAGGAGAGGAAGTCGATGAACTTGGCGGAGGCGATCAGCTTGTCGCCCTCGGCGGCGTTGCGGGTGATGCCGTTGGCCCAGAACGAGGCGAAACTGGCCTGCTCCTTGTGGGCCGGCAGCGGGACGATGCCGTAGTTGAGATCGGGTGCGCTGCTGGCGTAGGTGCTGAGGCGGAAGGAGCCGTCGACGTGCAGCGCCGCGTGGCCGCCGCCGAACGCGGTCTGGCCGTCGGTGTAGAACCCCTTCTCCGAGACCTTGTGCTTGGTGATCAGGTCCATGTACCAGGTAAACGCCTCGACGCCGAGCGGATCCGACCAGTGGAGGGTCCGCTTGTCTTCCGACATCGGGATCAGCCCGTTTTGGCGGTTGAGGCACTCGCGCCACCAGTGGTGCCCCTGGCCGTCGGGGTCGTAGGTCGCGCCGGCGGTCACGAGTTTGTCGCCGTCGCGCTGCGTCGTCGCCACGGCGACGTCGACGAACTCTTCCCAGGTCGTCGGCGGCTGCTTGCCGGCGGCGCCGAGGAGATCCTTATTGTAGAAGAGGGCCAGTGTGCGCACGGCGATCGGCAGCGCGTAGTAGGTCTCGCCGATCTTGGCAGCCTGGATCATCGGGAAAAAGTCCGCTTCGATCTGGGCGACCGGGAAGATGTCGGGGGGAAGCGGGATCAGGAGTTGCTGCTGGGCGTAGACGGGTACCCACCCGTAGTAGACGTTGAGGACGTCGGGACCGCCGCCGGCCTGGACGGAGGCGGCGACCTGCTGCTGGAAGTCGTCGTAGGGGAAGTTGACGTGCTTGATCGTGATCTGGGGGTTTTGCTGCTGGAATTCGGGGATGAGTTCGTTGACGAGGTTGACCTTGGAATCGAACTGGTATTGCCAGTACTCGATTTCGACGGCGTTCTGCACCTGGAGGCCCGAGGTCGGGGTCGCTTGCGCGGCGGCGCCGGCCGTGCCGAGACCCGCCATCGCCAAGCCGGCCGCACCCGCGGCGCCGCGACGGAGGAGTTGCCGCCGGTCGAGGCGGTCCTGGAACCATCGAACGGGCAGTTCACGCTGGTCACGATCGGTCATGTGTTCCTCCTCTTCTCGCGAGCGGCGCGGCGTCATGCCGCCACGCGCCGTACCGGCCGCCGGCGTTCGTCGGGATGAACCGGCCGAAAGCGACGGCACGCCCCACCGTCTGCCGAGGTGGCGTCGGGGAACCCGTCTTCGGGGGATTACAACGCGATTCCTAAGAGCCGAGCGGCATTGCCACCGAAGATAAGCTGAAGTTGGGTTTCGGTCAAGTTCATGAATCGGCAGATCCGGATCTGGTCCTGAAGGTAACGCAGGGCAAAGCCGCGCGGAAACCAACTCGAATCGCTGCCGAAAATGATCCGGTCCGGGCCGATGGTTTCGAAGAAGCGCTGAAAGAGGTCCTCCAGCGTCAGCTTGTACGGCATCCAGCGGACCCACTGATTCGAACCGGAGGTGTCGACCGAGACGTTCGGGCAGGACCAGCAGAGGAAGAGCAGGTCGGTGACGTGCTGGATACCGAAGTGGGGAATCACGAAGTCGACGGTGGGGAAATCGCGGGCGACCGGTTCGAGCACCGCCGGGCTGATATTCGGGTGGTAGGAGACGCCGCCGGCGCCGCCGAGCATGCCGAAGTGGATCAAGACCGGGATGCCGAGCCGCTCGCAGGTCTCCCAGACCGGGTAGAGCGACCGGTCGTTGAGCAGCACCGGGATGCGCGGCGCCAACTGCTTGTAGCCGCGGAGCCCGAGTTGGGTGACGGCCCGCTCCAGTTCCGCCGCGGCGTCGGGGCGGGTGATGTCGTGGTGGGCCATCCCGAAGAACTTGTCCGGGTAGAGCGAGACGGCCCGTGCCAACTCGTCGTTGTCGCGGCCGGTGACGAAGACGATGCGGTCGATCCCGTGGCGGTCGAGTTCGGCCGCCCAGCGCGCGGCCTGTTCTTCGGTCGAACGCGGTTCGGATTCGGGTTCGGGGAAGTCGAAGGCGAGGCGCCACTGGGTCTGGTACCGCGCGAGCCGCTCCTCGCGCGCGGTCGCTCGTTGCGCGGCATCGGGCGCGGCGGTGGGGCCCGGTTCGCGCGTGCGCGATCCGCCCTGGCTGAGATCGCCGCGGATCGGGAAGTGGGCGTGAAAGTCGATCACGGTCAGGTCCTGGTACACGAGTTGTCCTTTCTGTGCCGCGCCGAGACCGGCACCGCCCCGTGCTCCCGCCGGACCCGCAGGAACGGTGCCGCGGGCGATCGCCCCGGCGGTCGTCAGCGCCGCGCCAACACTTCCTCCCGGCTCCAGGTTGTGGCGGCCAGGAGCACCAGGACGGCATCGAGGGCGATCATCCCGACGACCACGGCCGCCATGATCCACGCCCCCCAATCGCGCGCGGCGAACGCGGCACCGCCGACGACGGCCCAAACCGGCAGCAAGGCGAACCCGGCCAGTTGTTGGGCGGAGTTGTAGGTGCGGACGCGGGACGAGATCAAGCTGGCGACGGTGGCGGCGAAGACGGCGACGCCGGGGACGAGGGCGAGCATGGCGAGGGACAAGCCGAGCGGCAGGCTGCCGACCGCGCCGGGGACGAGCAGGGCGAGACCGCCGAGGTACGAGATCTCCGCGACGATGGCAAAGAGGAGGGCCGGGCCGACGGCGCCGAGCACTTTGCCGGCGAAGATGGCCGTGTTCGACGCCGGGGAGGCGAGGAGTGGGGTGAGGGTGCCTTGCTCGAACTCGCCCGCGAATTGGCCGGAAGCGGAGCCGACCGCGGCCGAGGTCGGGAGCATGCCGACGAGGAGAAGGTAGCCGGCGAGGGCGGCGCCCGAGAAGTCGTCCTGGCCTGTCCGCGGCCGGATGCTGGTGACGACGAGCACGATCGGCAGAACCAGCGCGAAGAAGGCGCCGAGGCCCATCGTCGAGCGGTCGCGCAGCGAATCGATCGCGGCGCGACGGGCGATGAGCAGGGTCGCGCGAAGGTCGTCCGGCGGTCGTGGCGGCGCCAGGTCAAGCGCGTCAGCCGGTGCGTCCATGCCCGTTCCTCTCGTGTACTGAGCCGCGGCCGGCGGAACTATCCGGTTCGACCGCGGCGGCGTAGGCGTCTTCGAGCGAGCGCCGTTCGTAGGAGACGGTGACGACCGCGGCACCGGCGGCGACCAGGTGGGCGATCGCCCGCGGGTTGGTGGTTTGCGGATGAGCAGTGCGGTACGTGACCACCGAACCCGGACCTGCCGGACCGTCCTCGGTCGATGCGGCGGCGATGCCTTCGAGATCGCCCAGCGTCGCGGCGGCGGTCGGACAGGGTGATGCCAATTCGATGCGGACGGCCACCTCGGCCGTGGCACCGGCGCGGAGGGCGCCGGGTGTGCCGGTGGCGATGATGCGGCCGGCGCGGAGGATGGCGACGTCGTCGGCGAGGCGCTCGGCTTCGTCGAGGTCGTGGGTGCAGAGGACGACGGTGCGGCGGTCGCTGCGGAGGGTGAGGATCAGGTCGCGGACGGCGCGGGCGCCGAGGGGGTCGAGACCGGAGGTCGGTTCGTCGAGGAAGAGGACCGGCGGTTCGTGGAGGAGGGCGCGGGCGAGGGCGACCTTTTGCTTCATGCCCTTGGAAAACCCGGCCATCCGTTTGCCGCGGACGTCCTCCAGGCCGAAAAAGGCGAGCAGGTCGGCGATGCGGCGGCGACGGGTGGCCGCGTCCAGACCGTAGAGGCGGCCGAAGAAATCGAGGTAGGCGGCGGGCGCCATCTGCTCGTGGAGACCGGGGACGTCGGTGACGAGACCGACGCGGGCGCGGACCCCGGCCGGGTCGGTGCGGACGTCGCGACCGGCGACGACGGCGTCGCCCGCGGTTGGGCGGACCAGACCGGCGAGCATGCGGACGATCGTGGTTTTGCCGGCGCCGTTGGGACCGAGGAGGGCGAGGATCGAACCGGCGGGAACGCGCAGGCTGACCCGATCGACGGCGAGGAAGGTGCCGAAGCGGCGCGTCAAATCCCGCGCCTCGATCGCCGGCGGCGCGATGGGAGTTGGCGAGGCGCGGGCGATCACTCGTTCCGGGCGGCGCGGATGACCATCCGCTCCAGGTACAGGCCGTTCTGGTAGTCGAACGGTCCGCCGCAGGTGATCAGGGTCAGCGATTCGGTTTTGGTCGAACCGACGATCTCCTGGACCCCCTTGGCGTCGAGATCGGCGACGGAGTAGTTCTTGACCCACTCGACCTTGTACTTGTAGACGAGATTGTCTTCGCCGGTGACCTCGATCTCGTCGTCTTGCTTGAGGTCGCCGACGTGGAAGAAGACGGCCTGGGGCACGTCCCAGTAGTCGAGGTGACCGGCCATGACGATGTTGCTGTCCTCGCCGAGGCGGCCGGTGCCGCGGTACCAGGCGACGACGAAGGGACCGGACGGGTTCTGCATGACGCCGTCGACGATTTCCTGTTGCTCGACGGGGGCATCGACCTCGGCGTTGGTGATCTTGATCGCGATGGGGACGACGCCGACTTTCTGGAACGGTTTCGGGGCGGCGCCGAAGGGACCGGGGCGCACGCCGCCGGTGGTCGGCGGTTCGCCGAGTTTGCTGGCTTCGACGGGGTCCTGCGCCGCCGAGGTTCTGGTCGCCGACCAGGGGGAACCGGCCACCGCCAGGAGCCCCGGCAGTGCCAACCCGGCACCCAGCACGCTCCGTCGTGACCACCGCGTCGTTCGTGTCATCTGTCGCTCCGTTGACTGATACCCAATCCCGATCCTGCCGCCAAGTATAGGCGTTCGGACGGCGTTGCCCGCTCGTCAAAGTCGCCCAAACGTCCAACGATTTATCGGCGGCTGTGGTTTCGAGGACGGACAGACGGACAGACGGACAGACGGACAGACGGACAGACGGACAGACGGACAGACGGACAGACGGACAGACGGACAGTCGCTAGCAGAGGCGGGTGAAACCGTGGGGAGGGGGCATGCGTTGATCAGAGAGATGGGCCGCGGCGCGAGGTGGCGGCTTGACGTCCGACCGGCCGGGTGTCAGCATGGCGGGGCGCACCGCCCCGACCGGCGACGGGCGACAGGCGAGGAACGACCGCAACCGGTCGTCGCGGCTGTCAAGGACGCTCCCCGCGCGGTACCCTTCGCTTGTCGGCCGTACCCTGTCGTCTTTCGCCTTTCCACTGTCGCCCCTCGGACGAAGGAACCACCCCGGTGTCGCGTTATCACTCCCCTTACGCACGGTACGAGCGCCGGTCGTCGCGCTGGCCCTGGGTGTGGGCCGGCCTGATCGTCGTCGCGACGGTCGGGGCGGGGTTGATCGTGCTGCTCGGCGATGCGGCGGACGGACTGCCCGGCCCCTTTGGGTTCTCGAACGGGGCGACGGCGACGCAGCCCGCCCTGGCCCTGAACGACCCGACGACGACCGCGACCGCGAAGGTGTCGGCAACCGGGACCGGGGCGGCGACGAAGACGCCGAAACCGGCGCCGCCGACGCCGACGGTGCCGTCCGCGGCGCCGAAGGCGACGACGGACGGGAATTCGTTGCAGGCGGCAGCGACGAAGCAAGCGCAGCCAACCGCGACGCCGAATCCGGCGGGGACGGGCGACCAGGTGGCGGCGGCGTCGCCGGAAGCGACGAGCCAGGCCGATTCGCCGCTGGCAGCGGTGCAGTTGTGGGCGGACCGGTGGGGCGCGGGCGACTACGACGGGTTGTTCGCGCTGTTCAGTGCGGACGCGGTGCAGGCGGCGGCGAAGGAAGCGTACCTCGATCAGCACAACGGCGACGAGATGGGATTCGACAAGGTCCCGGCGGCCACCAAACAGCAGTTGGCGCACGACTACGTCGTCGGGCGGTACCAGGGGATCGCCGACGTGGCGGGGTTGACCTCCGTCAAGGTGACGGTGACCGGGCAACCGAATCTGGACACCCAGGTGCCGATCCACGTCGTGATGGAATCGAGCAAGGTCGGGGAGTACGCCGAAGACAACGTGATCCAGCTCCGCAAGGAGGGAGACAGTTGGAAGGTGGCCTGGACCCCCTCGCTGATCTTCAAGGACCTGGGTGACGGGTGCATCGACTACGACGTGGACGCGGTCAAGCGCGGCAGCATCCTCGATCGCAACGGCGATCCGCTGGCGTACGACGCAACCGTGAACACGGTCGGGATCATCCCCGGCGAACTCGAGAACGAGACGGAGACGGTCAAGCAGTTGGCGCAGATCCTCGGGATGAGCGTCCAGGACGTCAAGGACAAGTACGCCGACGGGCAACCCGACTGGTTCATGGCGATCAAGAACTACCCCGATCCGATGAGCGAGGATCTGATCAACGCGCTCTCGCCGCTGCCGGGGGTGGTCGTCCACCAGGGGACGGCGCGGATCTACCCGCTGGGGGCGGCGGCGGCGCACATCACGGGTTACGTGACGAAGGTCAGCGCCGACGACATCGCGGCCGACAAGACGGGGGCGCTGTCCGACGCCGACGTGATCGGGCGGGCGGGGATCGAAGCGGCGGCGAACGACCTGCTGACCGGCAAACCGGGGGCGACGCTGCGGGTCGTGGAGTGCAGCACGCGGGCGGAGCGGAAGGTGCTGGTGCAGCGGCGGCCGGTACCCCCCAAGGATTTGATCCTGACGATCGACGCCGGCTTCCAGAAACAGGTGGACGCGGCGCTCGGCGACGTCAGCGGCAGCGCGGTCGTGCTCGATCCGCGCAACGGGGCGGTGCTGGCGCTGGCGAGTCACCCGAGTTTCGATCCCAACTGGTTCGTCGAGGGGTTGACGGAGAGCCAGGCGAAGCAGGTATTCGACGAGAAGAAGACGCCACTGTTCGACCGGGCCTTGCAGTACGCCTATCCGACCGGGTCGATCTTCAAGGTGATCACGATGTCGGCGGCAATGAAGGACCTGGGCTACACCGGGGACAGCCAGATCGACTGCCCGCAGGAGTGGAGTATCCCGAATACCGACACCGTTTTCCGCGACTGGACGGACGAGTACGGGGTGGGGGCGCAGGGCTTACTGACGCTGCACAACGCGCTGGTGCAGTCCTGCAACACGGTTTTTTACGAGTTGGGGTACGAGTTGGACAAGAAGGACGAATCGCTGCTGCCGGACATGGCGAAGGCGTACGGTCTGGGCGCGCCGACCGACATCCCATACTTGCAGGAGATCGGGGGGACGGTGCCCGATCCGAAATGGAAACTCGACACGCTGAACGACTACTGGGCGACGGGCGACGCGGTGAACCTGGCCATTGGGCAGGGGTACCTGCTGGCGACGCCGCTGCAGATGGCGAACGTCTACGCGACGATCGCGAACGGGGGGACGTTGCTGCGGCCGTTCATCGTCGAGTTCACGCGCGACAAGGACGGGACGCAGACGCGGGTGGGCAAACGCAAGGTGATCAACGAGATTCCGCTCTCGGCCGACCAGATGGCGGAGATCCAGAGCGCGCTGCGGGACCAGACGAGCAACCAGAACGGTGTGGGCTCGGCCAAGGTCTTCGCCGATTTCCCGTGGCCGATCGCCGGAAAGACGGGGACGGCGGAGAACCAGAGCAACAAGTTGCAGAAACCGCACGCCTGGTTCGCGGCCTGGGGGCCGTACGGGAAGAAGGCGACGATCGCCTCGATCGTGATGGTGGAGAGTTCGGGCGAAGGGGTGCAGTTCGCGGCGCCGCGGACGAAGGCGATCTACGAGGCGTATTTGAAGTCGGACCTGGCGGATTCGTGAGCCGGTAGCCGGTAGGTTGGGGTTCCCTCCGGGTCGGGTCGCCGAGAAAGCCCTCACCCCCGACGCCTCTTCCTTCCGAGGGAGAGAGGAGCACGGCGAGTGCGGCGATCCGGAGTACGTCGCGTTCAGTCGCGTGCGGCGACGAGTTCGACTGTTTCGTCAGGGAAGACGACGGAGACGCGGAGTTCGCCGCCGATGGCGCGCACGTACTCGGCGAGTGTCGAGAGATAGAGATCGTCCTGGCGTTCGAGGCGGGAAACACGGGCTTGCGACACGTCGAGGGCCGAGGCGAGCTCGGTTTGGGTCATGTCGCGCGATTCGCGCAATTTCGTGAGTGCGGAAACGAGCAGCATGGCGCGCGCGCCGGCCTCGATGCGGGCGGCACGCTCAGGATCCTCGCGGTTCTTGGCAGAGATTTCCCGCCACGGTCTGCGTCCCATCAGATCAGTCCTTCCTTTTTGAGTGTTTCGAGGTGCTCATCGTAGAGATCGTCTGCAATCGGAATCGCCTCGCGATACCATCGTCCCCACCGCCCCGTCTTGTCGCCACCGAGCAGCAGGATTGCGGATCGACGAGGATCAAAGGCGAAGAGAATGCGGAGGTTGCCGCCGCGAGGCCGGAGTTCCTTCATGTTCGCGTGCCGCGAAGCGGTCAGGCTGTCGACGTAGGGACGACCAAGGGCCGGGCCACCGAGTTCGAGCGCCCGGACGGCCATGTCGACCGACTCCGATTGCGCCTCGGTCAGTCCCCGGTACCAGGCCGCGAACTCGTCGGTGCCCTCGATCTCCCACATGACAGAAATATAACATAGTTGTTCTAGGCGACGAGGAGCGAGCAGCGAGTTTTCCTCTCCTCACTCCTCTCTCGCCGCGCCTATCCCTCGTAACTGATCCGATACAACACACCCGCCGTGTCGTCGGAGACGATGAGGGAGCCGTCGGGGGCGACGACGACGCCGGCGGGGCGACCCCAGCGGTTGCCGTTGTCGTCTTGCCAGCCAGTGGCGAAGTCGGCGACGGCGGTGGGGGTGCCGTCTTTGAAGGTGACGTACATCAGTTTGGGCGGGGCGGGGGGCTCACGGTTCCAGGAGCCGTGTTGGACGACGAAGATGCCGCCCTGGTAGGCGGCGGGGAACTGGTCGCCGGTGGCGAAGGCGAGACCGAGGGGGGCGGAGTGGGCCTGGATGCCGATGGTGGGTGGGGTGATGTTGGAGCAGTCGGCGCCGTCTTGTTGGGGTTTGGCGTCGGGGGGTTGGCAATCGGGCCAGCCGTAGTTGGCGTTTTTGTGGACGATGGTGACCAGATCGGGCGGGATCTCGTTGCCCTGGTTGTCGCGTTCGTTGACGGTGGCCCAGAGGGTGTTGGAATCGGGGGCGAAGGCGAGACCGACGGCGTTGCGGAGACCGTGGGCGAAGCGCTCGCCGTGGGAACCGTCGGGGTCGTAGCGCATGACGGCGGCGCGGCGGTCGTCGGTTTCCCGGCAGATGTTGCAGGAGGAGCCGATGGAGACGTAGAGCTTGCCGTCTTTGCCGAAGGCGACGGTGCGGGTGCTGTGGCCGCCGGTGGGGAGATCGGGGACGACGACCTCGCCGTCGCCGACCGGTTCGCCGGGATCGTACGGGAAGCGGATGATCTCGTTGGTTTCGCCGACGTAGAGGTAGGTTTTCTTATCGACCTCGAAGAAGGCGAGACTGGAGGGGCCGAAGAGACCGGTGATGAGGGGATCGGGCGGGGAACCGCTGGGGTCGATGACGCCGTTCTTGGCGGCGGGGTAGCGGTAGACGTTGCCGGCGTCCTGGTCGGCGACGAGGAGGTTGCCGGCGGCATCGAAGGCCATGAAGCGGGGGGCCTGGAGACCGCCGGCGACGACGGCGGCGGCGAAGCCCTTGGGGAGGTCGAGTTGGACGCCGGGGGAGGAGACGCCTTCGGCGGCGGTCAGGTCGACGGCGGTGAGGTCGGGATTGGCGGTTTTCTCGTTGTCGACGACGAGGGCCGGGGCTTCGGCGGCGCGGACGAGCCGCAACCCGGTGGCGAGGGCGGGGGCGAGGGCGAGGAGCGCGATCAGCAGCGAGAACCCGACAAACCGCCGACGACTCGATCGCGGGCGAAGCATGGTTGACCTCCGTTGGCGTGAGTGGAGTACCGATCCGACGTGGCGCCGCGACGCGGACCGGTCGTCGGGCGGGACCGGGTGCGCCGGAGAGAGTGTCGCACGGAGCGTGCCGACGGGGGCGCGGGGCGGGCGGCGGTGCCGCCCAAAGTACATACCGCTCCGATTCTCCCCTACTGGCGGTCCAGTGCGAGGAGTTGCCAGAGCTCGTCGAGTGCCGTCTCGTCTTCGATGACGCCTGTCCCATAGAACCGTTCGACGTCGATGCGCCCATCCGTCATGAATTCGACTTCCCACCGCACTCCGGGCATGGCGAACTGAACCATGATTCCCTCGGGTCTGTCCATGATCAGGGCGTAGGGGACGTGGTTCTCGTCGAGGCGGGCCAGAAAGGCGAGGAGTTGTTGGTAGATGGCTTCCGCCTTCTCTCCGCTCGCGGATCCGCCTGGTCGATCGGTTGCCCCTGTCGAGGGGTCCATCGCGCTATTTGACCTCCCAAACGGAGAGGACGAAGAACGGCAGTGTGCTGCCTGTCGTGGAATTGGCTTTGATGAGAAATGTGGCGGCCCTTTCTTCTGACTCGAAGAGGCAGTGGCGATTCAGGTGTCTGGGCAGTTCCGGGTCTGAACGGGTTGGCCCAGGCTCGAAAATGGCAGAATGAAACGTTGGAACCGGTCTCGAAAGGTCGAGACCCAGGAAGCGAAGCCCGTCCGGGCGACCGCCGAGGCGATCATGGACGCCCCGCCATACCGCGAAATCCTCGGTCCAGAGGGTTGAACCGGGGCCATACTCGGGGTCGTCCGGTGTGCGGGCGATCTCGATGTAACCGAGGTCAAGCGGGACCCCTTCTTCTCGGAACGCTTGTTGCAGCCGCTGCGCGAGGGCGCGGTCCGCGTGCAACGTGCGATCATAGGCGGAGTCCCAGTAGTTGTCCCAGAGCGCCACGAGTCGGTGGCGGCCGTCCGCCCGAAGCTCGTCGAGTTCCTCCGGGCTGGGCAAGATCCAGAGTCTGTCGACGCCTTCGTAGGTCGCTGTCGGAAGGCAGGCACAGGCTGCATCCGGGTGCAGCAGGAAGTAGCCGAGACGGAGCGGCAACAAATGTTCGAGTCCGGGGGATCCCATGACCACGCCGGCGTTCAAGGACTAAATCCCTGCGGCACGGGCAAATGGAGTGTATCGCCGCCGCCCGGGAAATGGAGGTCGATATGGCGCCCTCCTACCCATGTTCCTTCCTCCACGCCCCTTACCGAGTAACCACGACTCAGCGCTTCGTCAAGGATAGCGCGCGTTTCGTCTCCCGATCTTGTCGCCGATCCGCTTCGGGCGGCAGCACCTTCAAGCGATTCCAGAAACCGCTTGAAGTCGCGATTGCACAACTGCCTCAGGAATTTTCTGAAGTTACTGAGGGGATCACAGCCAGGAGTCAAGTTGTGGACTAACACGTCCTCGTAGCCGATCGTGACGAAGTAAGTGTGCAGATCATCGACTGTCAGGTTGTAAACGCGGTGGTGCTCGGAAAAGGCGTGCGGCTTGGCAACGGTGGTCGAACAACCAGTGGCCATCGCTAGCAGCATCCCGGTGGCCTATGCCCCGACTGCAAGCCGTCGTTTGGTCGGGGCCAGCCGACGTAGGTAGGTCGTCGTAGCCGTAGCGGCTACCGTCCCGAACGCAGATAGGCTCTATTCCGAAGCATAGACATAGAGGACCTCGTCGATCTCCGCGACCGGTATATACCCCTTCCTGATCGCATTCCACCGCGTTGCGACCTTCGCCCCAAATCGGGATCCCTCGAATATATCTGTGCAGATGTTTTGAATCAACGTGACAGTTCTGAGAAACATTGAAATATCATTCGCTTCTTCAAGTGCTCC
>DATBFX010000054.1:0-11117 GCA_036558305.1 Thermomicrobiales bacterium
CCTACACCGCCGATCCGGGCACCGAGCAGGGGCGCCGGGTCCACGAGTTGGCCCTGATCGCCGGGGCCGAGGTCTTGTGGGAATCGCCGGGTCCCGCCGGCACGCTGGCCGGGGACAGCCTGGCGCGCGGCGTCCGTACCGTGATCGTCGAGGTCGGTGGCGGGACGTCGTTCGATACCCCCTTGATGGACCGCGGGCTGCGCGGCGTCACCAACCTCCTCAAACATGTCGGCATGCTCGAAGGCGAACCGAACGTCGATCCCGCCCGCGTCGTCGTCCGCGACGGGATGAGCCTTCGACCCCGGCACGGTGGGCTCTTTCTGCCGGAGGTCGGGTTAGCGCACCTCGGGAAGCGCGTGCCCGGTGGGACACTCTTGGGCCGGGTCGTCTCGCCGCAGTCGTTCGCGGAGATCGACCGCCTGGAGGCTCCGTACGAGAAGACCGAGATCATGATGGTCCGCGACCGCGTCTCCAAGGTCCATCCCGGCGACTACGCCTATATCCTCGGCGACGGCGGATCGGGGTACGACCTGTAGCGACGCGAACCCGCGCGGCGAAAGGGCACCGTGACGACGCTCTGTTATACTCGGCTATCACACAGGGGCAACGAAGCGGGCGAGGTGACGGCGGGAGTCGGCGAATCGCCCTTCGATTGACGGTGGGCATGACGATCGGGCACGCCGAGCGGTTGCGATCGCCGAGTTGAAATGAACCGGTTCGTCGGGACGACGAACGGCGGAGGAGGTGACAAAAGACCGAGACGTCGGGATTCGTGGTTCTGGGAATCTCGCCCGGCGACAGTCGGTCGACCGGAGGGGGGGCGCGGGGGCGGAGCCCTTCGCGACCGTCGTCAGAGGAGGACCTCGTGGACAAGGCAACGCGAGCCCTGGCCGCTGCGTTGGAACAACGGATGTCGACCCGGCGCGATTTCCTGCGCTGGGTCTCGCTCGTCACCGGCGGCGCCGTTGCCGCCCCGCTCCTGCCCGGTGGCCTCGCCGCGGCGGCGCCGCTGGCGCAGACCGCGCCGTCCGGCAAGATCATCATCGGCCAACCGTCGCCGTTCCAGTTCATGGATCCGCAGCGGACCTACCTTTCGTCCGAGTCCAGCACCGACCAGTCGATCTTCGACACGCTGATCGGCTTCGACGACAAGGCGCAGTTCAAGCCGTACCTGGCAACCGAGTGGTCCGCCACCGGACCGCAGGAATGGACCTTGAAGCTCCGCCAGGGGGTCACGTTCCACAACGGCGAGGAGTTTAATGCCGAGACGGTCCGCTGGAACGTCGAACGGATCACCCAGCCCGGTTACCAGGATTGGGCGTTCATGGAACCGGTCGACCATGCCGAGGTCGTCGACGAGTACACGGTCAAATTCGTCACCAAGCGCACCTTTCCCTGGTTGCCGGGATTGATGAGTCTCTTCTTCATCGTCTCGCCCGAGGCGATGAAGGCGGGTGTCGACGAGTTCGTCAAGAAACCGATCGGGACCGGACCCTACATGTTCGTCGATTGGGTGCCCGACGATCACGTCAACGTGACGGCGAACGAGAACTATTGGGGCGGCGCGCCGGCGATCAAAGACGTCACCTGGCGCGTTCTGCCCGAGTCTTCGACCGGGATCGCCGCGCTCCAGGCCGGAGAGATCCAGGTGCTCAAGGACCTGCCGTCCGATCAGTTCGACCTGATCAACCAGGGTGACACCCGCGCCGTCGAGGTGCGGAGTATCCGCACGCCCTACCTGCGCTTCTATCCCGACAGCCCGCAGGGCGGCGGCGAGCCGTTCAAGGACAAGCGGGTGCGGCAGGCGTTCAACTACGCGATCAACGTCGACTCGATCATCGCGAATCTGCTCGGCGGGCACGCCGAGCGGATGGCGACGACGATGACGCCCGAGATGTTCGGTTTCGATGCCAACGTCAAACCCTACGGCTACGACCTGGATAAGGCGAAGGCATTGATGACCGAAGCCGGCTACGCGGACGGTTTCGAGATCACGTTCGAGACCTGGTCGTCCGGACCCGCGCCGAAGCCGGTCGAGCTGGCGCAGGCGGTCGCTGCCGATCTGGAAAAGATCAACGTCAAGGCGACCGTCAAACCGGTCGAGCTCGGTACGGCGCTCCAGAGCCAGAACGACAAGACGATCGCGCCGTTCGGTCTCTGGAGTTGGGGCGGCAACGGCTTCGACGGCGACGCCAAGTTCTGGGGCGTCTTCCACACCGATTCCAGCGCCTGCTTCTTGACCGACGACACGACGGTCGACCTGATCAACCAGGAGGAGAACACGACCGATCCGGCGCAGCGCCAGCAGATCTTCTCCCAGTTGCAGCAGCACATCGTCGACGAAGCGTTCATCGTCTCGCTCTTCGCCCAGATGGACATCTACGGTGCGAACAATCAGGTCGATTGGCAGCCACGCTCCGACGAGCTGGTGCTGCCGTACCTGATGACGCTGAAATCGTAGCGGGCGGGAGTTTGCGCGCGGAGTGGGGCGGTTGGCGCCGTCGCGCTCCGCGCTCGAGTGCGCCTTGTGAGTTCGTTCCTCGTCAAGCGGGCCCTCGCGTCGCTGTTCGCGGTTTGGGGAGTGGCGACGCTGACGTTCGTCTTGCTGCGGGTCACCGCCGATCCGGCGGCCCTGCTCGTCGGCGAACGGGCGACCCCCCAGCAGATCGCCGAGGTGCGGCATCGCCTCGGTCTCGATCGTCCGCTGGCGACGCAATACGGCGACTTCATCGGCCATGCCGTGGTCGGCGACTTCGGGCAATCCTACCGCTTCGACGAACCGGCGATGAGCATGGTCGTCGAGCGGTTGCCGATCAGTCTCCGCCTCGCGACGGCCGCGTTCGTCGTCGCCCTCGTGCTGGCGATCCCGCTGGCAATCGCTTCCGCCGTCTGGCGGGACACCGTCGTCGACTACGTCGCCTCGTTCGTCGCCTTCTTGGGCTTCGCCATGCCGGCCTTTTGGCTCGGCGCGATGGCGATCATCGTCTTCTCGGTGCAACTCCGCTGGTTGCCGACGTCGGGATCGGGCGACCTCAAGCACTACGTCTTGCCGACGCTCACGCTGGCGATGTGGCCGCTCGGTCAGTTCACGCGCTTGCTCCGTTCGGAGTTGTTGAACGTCTTCCACGAAGACTACGTGCGGACGGCGCGCGCCAAGGGGCTGGCGGAACGCGTCGTGGTCTGGCGACACACGCTCAAGAACGCCTTCCTGCCGGTGTTGACCCTGATCGGGCTCAGTTTCGGCAGTCTGCTCGGCGGTGCCATCATCACGGAGACGGTCTTCGCCTGGCCCGGACTCGGTCGCCTGATCATCCAGGCCACGCTCAACCGCGATTTCCCGATCATCGAGGCGAGCGTGGTCGTCCTCGCCACCGGGTTCGTCTTGATCAACTTTGTCGTCGACGTGCTCTACGGCGTGCTCGACCCGCGGATCAAGTTGACCTAGTGTGGCGACACTGTTTCGGAGGACCGGTCGCGTGAAGGTGATGGCGGCTCCCGCGGTGGCCCTGGGCGGGGAACCGGCACGCCGGTCGTGGTTCGCCAACAGCGTGGTCGTCCGCCGCCTGAACGCCCGCGCCGTCATCGGCTTGTTCCTGGTCGGCGTCATGCTGATCGCGGGGTTGCTGGCGCCAATCGTGGCACCGGACGATCCGAAGGCGGCCGACATCACGCAACGTCTGAAGCCGCCGGTCTGGGCTGCGGGCGGTTCGAGCGCGCACCTGCTGGGGACCGACGCGCTGGGGCGCGACCTGTTGAGCCGGGTGATCTACGGCGCGCGGATCTCGCTCACGGTCGGGGTCATCTCGGTCGTGCTCGCCGCGGTGATCGGCGTTTCGCTCGGATTGATTTCCGGCTACTACGGCAAGATGGTGGACAACGTCATCATGCGTGCCGTCGACATCATGTTCGCCTTTCCGTTCCTGCTCCTGGCGGTGACCTGGATGGCGATCTTCCAGCCCGGTCGCACGAGCGTCGTCGCGATCCTCGTCCTCACCGGCTGGGCAACCTTCTGTCGGTTGGTCCGCGGGCAAGTCCTCGCGATCCGCGAGCGCGAATACGTCGCCGCGGCGCGCGTGATCGGGGTCCCGGACCGACGCCTGATCGCGCGCCACATCCTGCCGAATCTGCTGGCGACCATCACGGTCGTGGCCACCATGACGCTCGCCCAATTCATCCTCGCCGAGGCAGCGCTGTCGTTCCTCGGGTTAGGCGTCGAACCGCAGACCCCGACCTGGGGCGGGATCGTCAACGAGGGGCGCAACTACATCACCCAGGCCTGGTGGATCGAAACGTTTCCGGGGGTGGCGATCGTCCTGACGGTCTCGGGGATCGGTCTCCTGGGCGATTGGCTGCGCGACGTGCTCGATCCCCGCCTGAGGATGCTTTGAGCGAGAGAACGCCGGTGCTGGTGAGGAGAGAACCGATGCTGCAACTCGTCGAGATCGCCGAACAGATTCGGACCCGGGCGGTATCTCCGGTGGAGGTGGTGGAAGCGTCACTCCGCCGGGCCGACGAACTGAGTCCGAGCCTGAACGCCTACATCACGGTGCTCGGAGAACGGGCGGTTGCGGAGGCACGGGAAGCCGAGCGGGAGATCGCCGTCGGCAACTACCGGGGACCGCTGCACGGGGTGCCCGTCTCGGTCAAAGACATTTTCGCCACCAAAGGCGTGCGCACCACCTCGGGGTCCCGCATCCTGGCGGACTTCGTGCCGGACGAGGACGCAACGGTCGTACGAAGACTGCGCGAAGCCGGCGCCATCCTCATCGCCAAAGCGAACACCTTTCAATTCGCCTGCTCGCCGCCGCACCCCGATTTCGGACCGACGCGCAATCCCTGGGACCTGTCGCGCACGACGCGTGGCTCGAGCAGCGGCTCCGCGGCGGCGGTCGCGGCGGGGATCGACTACGGGTCGATCGGCAGCGACACCGGCGGGTCGATCCGGGTTCCGGCCGCCTTTACCGGAATTGCTGGTCTGAAACCGACCATCGGCAGGGTGGGGCGGTTCGGCATGCAGACGGTGTCGTGGACGATGGATCATGCCGGACCCCTCGCCCGATCGGTGGCCGATCTGGCGGTGCTGTTGGCGGCGGTGGCGGGGATCGACGACCGCGACCGCCAGTCGATCGACGCGCCGTTGGCAGCCGGCCGGGGCGACACGGAGCGTTTGGACGGGTTGGTCGTCGGCGTGCTCGCCGACTTCATGGGTGACGACGTTGAGCCGGACGTGCGATCGGCCGTGGAAACGGGGATCGACGTCTTGCGAGACCGCGGGGCGGAGATCCGCCATCTGTCGATCCCCGAGCTTGGGGAACCGGCGCTAACGGCGCACGGCCAGATCATGTGGCCGGAGGCGGCCTACTGCCACCGGGAATGGTTTCCGAGCCGCCTGGGCGACTACACCGAGTTCTCGCAGCACCGCTTCGCCGAAGCCCGCACGGCCCCGGCGATCGACTATCTGCACGGCCTGGAGGAGCGCCGGCGAATCCGGGCGGTCGTGGCCGCCGTCCAACGCGAGGTCGACCTCTTCGTCCTTCCCACGGCGCCGATGGTGGCGACTCCGCTCGAAAGTATGGACCCGGGCGCCGACGAGCGGATGGCCGAACTGGCCGCGCTCGGCACCTACAACTCGCCCTTCGATTTGACCGGTCAACCCGCGATCACCGTGCCGTGCGGGTTCTCCCGAGACGGACTGCCCATCGGCCTCCAAATCGTTGGTCGCGACCGCGAGGACGAAACGGTCATTCGGGCCGCCCAGGGGTTTGAGGCCAGTACCGAATGGCACTCTTACCATCCCAAGTCGAGGGTGCAGGTCTGAGACACGCTCTGGCACCATGCTCGGCATGGCCGACGACTCGGGGATATCCCAGCATCAACACCGTGCGAATCCGAAAAACGTCGCCGATCGCCCTGCCTGTAACACGCTGCGGCAATCTGCTCTGGTTGGCTTCGTGAACGACGGCCAAACGTGCCGTGTATGCGTGAGTGCCTTTCAAAGTCGGGTGTTGGCGTAGCAAAGCCGGGACCTGACCAAACCACTCCTCTCCGAAGCAGGGTGGGCGGGCGGAGCGATGGCATGGTGTCACTATCGGTCATGCGTCTTGAGCCCCCGACAAGGGCACGGCCGATGTGCACGCCGTGTGCACGAACGGGTGTACACCGCCGAGTACGAGGTGGCACAAGACCACAGACAGGGGCGGCGAGTCCCGCACGAGTAGGCGACCTTCGGTTTCCTATGAGACCTCCGTCAGAAGCTCCGGTTACTCCGCTGACGCGTTGGGTGGGACGTTGCAACAACGGTGAAGGACGGAGTTGCCATCGAGTACGTCGTTGTCACGACTTTGTCACGAACGCACGACAACGACGCGTGACCGGACATCACCAACCGAGCACATTCGAGGCGAACGTGGGCACACGACGGCACAGGACAGAACGGGATGAAAGGTGCCGGGAGGAACGTCGCCGATTCCCTTACCCGAAACCGTTTCCGCGCTGGCGGTGTCTTGAGTTGGTGTGCGGGGTCGCGCCGCGGGATCATCGCGCGCCCGAAGCCGTGTACGATTTCGCGGACGAGTCAGGCTCACTTCACGGAGTGCGAACGCGACGATGTCCTGGTTGCCCGAATCGATGCGCTGGTACGCGACGCTGCTGGTGGTGACCTGGGCTTTCGCGCCATTGACCCGCTGGCTGTGCGGCCGCCTGCCGGACCGCGGTGCGACCGTGGCCCGGCCGCTTTCCTTGCTCGCCGTGGTCTGGCCGAGTTGGTTCCTGGCGAGCGTGAGCCCGATCCCGTTTTCGACCGTCGGTCTCTGGGTCACGGTGGCGGTCGGCGGGATCGCCGGTTGGACGCTGGCGGTGCGGCGGGGTTGGGTAACGCGGGATTGGTTGGTGGCGTTGGCGATCGCCGAGGTCGTCGCGCTGGTCGCGTTCGTCGGCTACGTCGGATTGCGAGGGTACACCCCCCGAATCACCGGCACCGAGAAACCGATGGACATCGCCTTCCTCTCGGCGAGCGCCCGCACGACCGACCTGCCTCCTCCCGACCCCTGGTTCGCCGGCGAGACGATCAATTACTACTACCTCGGCTACTTCGTGCACGGCTCGGTGGCCCGAATGGCGGACGTGCCGACCTGGGTCGCCTTCAACCTCGCCCTGGCGACGACGGTGGCGATGACGATCACCGGAGCGGCGGGGGTCGCCTTCAACGCCGGGCGCTCGCTCCTCGGCCGGAACGGGGCGCTCGCGGTCGGGGTGCTCGCCGCCTTCCTCGTCGCGGTCTCCGGCAACCTCTACGCCGCCAAGGACTTCCTGGCCCATCCGCAAGCGACGATCGATCACTCCTGGTGGACATACCCCGACGACGGCGGGATCGGTTGGAAATCGAGTCGCGTCGTGATCGACCACGGCAGCGCCCAGGAAGAGACGATCAACGAGTTCCCGTGGTTCAGTTTTCTCCTCGGCGATCTCCACCCGCACGTCACGGCCTTGCCGTTCACGATCCTCGCCCTGGCACTCGCTCTCGGCCTCCTCTGGACGCGCTTCCGCGAGGAATCCGACGACGGGTCGCGCTGGGCTCGCCTGGTCGTGACCGGTATCGCCATCGGCGCGCTCTATCCGCTGAACAGTTGGGATTTTCCGACCTACCTGGTGGTCGCGGTCGCGGCGCTGGTCTTCGCGTCCGGGTGGACGCGAGCGGCGCTGGAGCGGGTCGGGGTGCTCGTGGCAGCGGCGGGCGTGGCCTGGTTGCCGTTCACCGTCTCCTTCGTGCCGTTCGCCGCCGGGGACAAATCCGGCCTGCCGTCGGCCCTGCGCGATCTGCCGCTCGTGTCGCGGGTGCTGACGACGATCGGCGTCTACACCGGGGAGCGGACGAGTGCCGGCGAGTTCTTGACCGTCTTCGGCATCGCCTGGGCCGTGGCGGTGACGTACCTCGGTGTGGCCGTCTACCGGGCGGTGCGGACGGGGAGCGCGGCGCGGATACCGGGAGCGGCGATCGCGGCGGCCGTGATCGTCGGTCTGGCGGCGATCACACTCTCGGCGCCGGTCCTGATCCTGGCGGGGGCGCCGTTCGCGGCGTCCCTCTGGTTGTTGGTGCGCCGCTGGGGGAGAGAGGCGGACGCGCCGACGGTGGTGGCGGGGCTGTTCGCCGCCGGTTTTGGTCTGATCCTGGTCACGGAGTTCTTCTACATCCAGGACGTGTTCCAGGGGCGGTACAACACGCTCTTCAAGGTCTACTACCAGGTGTGGACGATGTTCGGGATCGGGGCCGCCGTCGCCGTCGGTCTGCTCTGGCGCGAGGCGACGGCGGCGGCTCGCGTCGTGCCGCGAACGGCGCTGGCGACCGGGGTCGCGATCGCCGTCGCGGCGGGTGCGGTCTACCCGGTCATCGCCTCGGACCAGTGGACGAAGTGGGCGGGGCCGCGCGACTGGCAGGGGCTCGATGGGTTGGCGTTCATCGGCGAGACGGCGCCGGGCGACGAGGCGACGATCCGCTGGCTCGCCGCGCACGCGCATGAGGGCGACGTCGTGCTCGAAGCGCCGGGCTGTCAGTACCACGTCAACTTCGGCATTCCGACGAGCCGGATCTCGGCGTTTACCGGTGTGCCGACGGTGATCGGGCAGGACGGCGCCGAAGGCCAGTGGCGACTTCAGCAGGGAGACCTCAAAGCGCAGATCGGTCCGCGCGCGGACGAGGTCAAGGAGATGTACGAGGATCCCCAAAGCGACCTCTTCGCCCGGTACGGCGTGACGCTGCTCTACGTCGGCGAGTTCGAGCAGCACGGCACCGGCGACGATTGCACCAAGGCCGGACCGTTCGATGCGGTCGACCGCGCCGGCTACCCGGGTTCGGGATGGACCGCGGTGTTCTCAGACGATGGGGGGACGCTGTACCGGCGGGGTACGGGGAGTTGAACGAGCGCGATCGTTAACCAGCCAGCAGTACCGCCGGTCGCTCCTCCACGTGCACCGGGTGTGACGGGAAGCGCAGTGACGAGTTGCGGTCGAGGACGGTGAAGAGGGCGTCGACGCAGCGGCGGTCGAGTTGGGAACCGGCTTCGCGGCTGAGGAGGTCGCGCGCGGCAGTGGGGGTCCAGGCGTTGCGGTAGACGCGGTCGGAGGTGAGCGCATCCCAGACGTCGGCGACGGCGACGATGCGGGCCTCCAGCGGAATCTGCTCGGCGGCGAGGTGATCGGGGTAGCCGGTGCCGTCGAGGCGCTCGTGGTGCCAGCGGATGGCGGGGGCGGCGTCGCGCAGGGACGGGGTTTGGGAGACGATGTGCCAGCCGCGCATCGGGTGCTCCTTCAGCACGGCGAATTCATCGTCGGTGAGCCGGCCCGGTTTTTGGAGGACGGCGCTGGGGATACCGATCTTGCCGATGTCGTGGAGGAGGGCGCCGTAGCCGGCGGCGCGCAGGTGCGACGGCGATAGACCAAGTTCCTCGCCGATGGCGACGGCGAGTTCGCAGACGCGGCGGCTGTGTCCGCGCAGGTAGGGATCCTTGGCGACGGTGGCGGCGATGAGGGAATCCATCGCCTCCGGGAAGGAGCGTTCGATCTGGGCCAGGGTATCGCGCAGGAAGAGACCTTCGACGATTTGGGCAAGGCTGCTGCCGCGGCGGTAGGCCCAGCCGATGCCGACGATCGGGATCAGGAAACCGCAGAGCATCAGCACGTGGTACAGCCACCAGGACATGCGCCAGGTGGTCCCCAATGTCATGCTGACCTGGCTTTCCGCCAGGAGGAGCATACCGACGGCCATCGCGCCGGTGGCGGGGAGGAGCGAAAGGGCGAAGATTTGCCGATAGCGCCAGGCCGCGACGAGCAGGAAGAGCCCGGCCGCGATCGCCATCGAGTAGCTCAGTGTTTGGCCGTCCAGAAGGGATCGCTCACCCGACGGTGGCGCCGCCTTCGGAGTGGTTGGGGTCGTTCCGTAAGCGCTGTACATGCCGGACATACCGGAGGAACCGTCGGACGACGCGGTTTTCGACGGGACCGGGGGGACGCCCTGGCCGGTCGGGATGAAATCGAGGAGCGAGGGAAAGGCGAGGTTGGCGCCGATGTAGAGGGCGACGAGGAGGATGACGCCGGCGACGAGACGACCGTGGTGGCGGGCGATGAAGCGATCGACGCGGGCGGGAAGGTTGAGGGTGCTGAGGAAAAAGCAGAGACCGCCGACCAGGAGACTGAGGCGGGCGCTGATGGCGATGCTGTGGTGCGGCTCCTTGACGATCATGTGCTGGCCGGGCGTCGAGAGACCGTGGACCGAGAAGATGCCGGCGATGGCGAGGAAACCGGCGGCGACGAGAAAGGTGCGAGGCGCGTGCGAACGGACCGAGGCGATGCCGACGATGATGGCCAGGGTCAGGGCGGCGAGGGCGGTGGCCGAGACGACGTAGAAGTGCTCGACCGGGATCTGGTAGAGCCGATCGAGATCGGGGTCATGGCGCAACCAGAAGAACAGCGCCAATGGCGCGAGCAGCAACGTCGTGATCACGAGCTGCCCGCGCTCGCGTAGCTGCCAAGCCATCGCAACCCTCACGCGACGTTGCCCCTCCAGCCGCGGCAACGTCGCGAGTTGAAGGCCACCGATCGTCGATGCCTCACCGCGAGCGCACGGAGATTGGTGCCAACCGCATGGTGTGCGCCGCGAAAACATCGTGAGGCGTGACGGCGCCACAGTCCAATCGTCCGGTGGCCCATTCGTAGGGGATCGTTCGGGAGGCGTCGCCTTTCCGTCAACTGGCGAAGGTGCCTTCGGTCTTCACAAAGGAAGCATGGTTGAGGCCGGCGCCGAAGGGACGTGCTAGGATTCCCGCGTGTGGTGGCCGCGCCGGGCAGGGTGTCAGCTACACCTGCCGCGGACGGCGATGGAGCCGCGCCGCGACCGCGTGTTCGTTGTCTGCTCAGCCAGCCGCTCGCCATGCCGCGTGTTTCGCGATGGGACACCGGGTTGGCGGTGGCATGCGTGCGTGGCCCCCCGGCCCCCCAATCACCCAGAGGGTATCCGGGGGAGAAGAACGGGCGATGAGCGACCGAGTGTGAGCGAAAAAGGAGCGCAGAGGATGAGTTTGTCGACCGCGACCGTCGCCGAGACTCCGATGCCGAAGCCGGAGGGT
>DATBFX010000055.1:0-14197 GCA_036558305.1 Thermomicrobiales bacterium
GGCTCAGCTCCATCAGCGCCCGCACCGCCCGCCGGGTCCGGCCCAGCGCGTGGTGCTCCAGCGCGTTCGAGGTCGAGAACAGCGCCAGCAGCACCGCCCCTTCCGCCCAGGCACCGACGCCGGCGGCGCCGACCGCCGCCGTGACCATCAGCAGGTCGACGTTGACCCGGCCGTGGACCAGGTCGCCGACCGCCTTCCGCGTGGCGAAGGTCCCACCGGCCAGGTACGCCCCGGCGTAGAGGACGACGACCGCGGCATGGGGTGCCGCCGTCAAGTGGTCGAGGACGAAACCGGCGACGAGCAGACCCCAGCACGCGGCGGCCGCGACGGTCAGGCGCCAGCGTTCCCACCAGGAGTCTTCCTCCGCGTGCGCCCCGATCCGGCGCCGAACCGCCTCCAGGTCGACAGCCGTCGCCGCCTCTGCCGGCGCGGGCTCGTCCGGTGCCAGGTGGAGTTCTTCGATCGCAACCCGCCCGTGTCTGGCCGGCGCGTTGGTCTCTGGGGGATCGGCGACCGTTGGACTTTCGACCCCGCTCATCGCCGCGCTCGCTCGTCTTGAGATTGTCGAGAGAAAGGAGCCCAGAACCGATCTGTCAAATCCGATGAGCCAGATCGGAATTATTTCCTATGGTCAATGATACCATAAGAGTGATTCGTTTCACAGATTCTGTTGGACGGAAATGCAAGGTCGGAAGACGGACGTCCTGCTCAACCGCGTGCGGCTTCCGGCCTCTCGGTCGGTCGCGCGACGGGCGAGGTCGCTTCGAGTCGCCAGAGACTGACCACGACCACCAGGGCGCCGGTGATGTCCGAGACGAAGTCGTAGGTCGTGTCGAGTTCCCCCTGGTGGCGACCGGTACCGAGGACGACGTCGCCCAGATACTCGTAGGCTTCCCAGCCGATGTTGAGAACGATCGTCGCCGCCACCGCCATCGCCAGGCGCGTCGCCAGCGACCAGTGGATCACCCCGCGCTTGCTCAACGCAGAGAGGATACTGGCCGCCACCGCCGTCAGCGCCACCCCGCCGCAGAAGTGGGTGACCTTGTCGTAGACCGCGTAGCGATCGTAGAGGTGACCGGCCGTCCCCAAGGTATCGGCCCAGGTGTCGGCGGTGACCAGCAGGTGGGCGTACCAGGCCAAACCGCCCTGGGCCGCGAAGGCGACTTCGAGGGCGAACAGCAGGGCGATCGTCACCGCGATTTGCACCACTTGATAGCCCCAGTAGTGCGTGAATCCGGGGTCAACCGCTTGCCGCACCACCAGGTAGACAAGCAGCACCCCCAAACCGACCATGGAGAAAATCGCCCACCCCGATGCGAACACCCGCCTCACCGACCGTCTCAGGGCGAAGATCTGCCGGGGTCGGACGTGCGAGGCTGCCATCCACCCGAGGACAACCACCGGTACCACCGCGTAGACGCCGCCGACCACCCCGTCCAACCAATAGTGGTTCCCCGTCACGATCACGGTCGTCATCATCAGGACGGCCGGCACCATCGCCAGGACGCGGCCGACGGGAGTGCCAAGGCTGCGGCCCAACGCATAGCCGGCCAGCAACGTCCACCCGACGTGAAGACTGGGGATCGCCGCGTAGGGATTGACGAACCCGTGGCCGTGGCCCATCAGCGCGTGCATGTCGCGCAAACCGCTGGCGGGCGTCAGCCGTGGCGGCGCGACCGGGAAGACCGCGATCGTCGCCAGCGCGAGGAGGGCGGAGATGCCGAGCCCGGTCCGCATCGCGCGAAACGCCGCGTCGTCGCTCACGTAGAGCCAGAAGAGGACGCCCATGACGATCGAGAAGAAACCCCAGGAGTAGAAACTGTTGAACAAGACCATCAGCCGCTCGTGCCCGACGACCGCGCGCTGCACCGCCGGCTCGAACGCCAGATCCCACCGCCGTTCCACCGTGATCACGTCGTCCGCGTTTTTCAGCGCCGTCGCCTGATTCCCGACGAGTGCCGCCCGTCCGCTCTCGTAGAGCAGCAACCCCGTGCCGATCAGCGCTCCTTCGCGCAAGGCACGGATGCGCCTGTCGCCGGCATGCGTTCGCTTTCCCATCAGGAGCGCCAGGCCGCCGGCGCAGGCGACCGCCGTCGACACGAACAAGCGACCGTCGAAGGCATACATGCTGACACCGGCGGCGAGTGCCAGGAGCGCCGTCGGCGCGCCGCCGACCCGCGCGTAACAGACGGCGATCGCCATCAGGACGACCGCCAAATACACCCAGTCACGAAGATCGGCCGGTGTCTGCAGATGCCGACCGAACATGGTGCCCATCCGCTGCTCCTTCGCAAACGGGGCGCTCGCGGGCCGACGCCGTTCGTTCTGTGCGTTCCGCCGGACGCTGGTGCCGCTATCGTACCGCGTCCCTCACGGTTCCGTCACCGGCGTGCGACAGATCGCCGCGACGACCGGGAGCAAGCGCGGTGTGCAACGGCGAAGCCGTTCGTCTCTCGTCGGAAGCTAGGGTCACCGCGTAACTCCATCTATACGGATGTCGGGTCGTGCTGGATAGGTCCGATAAGAACCACTGATAGTCCAAAGAACGAACGCCCCTGCTTCTAGAACTCCGTGATCCGGCCGGTGTGACAAGGGACGCCACGAGGCGGTTGGTGATCGCCACGCGTCGTCTGCCCGGCAGCGGCGAGACGCGAACGCCGTCGATGGGCTGCCTCCATCGATGACGGTGGTTACACCCTTTTGGTCCTTTTGGGCGGATGCCCGCAAGGCTGCCCGATTGCGAGGATGAGCACTCGCCCCGCCGAGTTGAGCGGTCGTGCCGTCGTCTCCCGTTTGCCGGTTCAATCACACGGTTGGAGCGTGGCGAAAGAGGACCGATCGGGCATGGATGCCTCGGACACCCATCTGATTTTCGCCGTTGTTGTCGACCGCGTGTCTGCCGAGACAGCCATCCAGACGCTCTCTCGGATGAAGAAGGAGCACCAGATCGAATTCGACGGTGCCGCCCTGGTCGCGAAGGATCTTGCCGGGAACGTCGCATGCGAGGAGCAAGACGACCTCTCCGGCGGGCAAGAATTGGCGCGAGGCGCGCTGACCGGTGCCGTCGTCGGGTCGGGGCTCGGCGGGGTCGCCGGCCGCCACTTCGACCACGATTCTAGCAGCGACGCACTGCGTCAGGTCGGCGAGCGTCTCGAGCCCGGTCAATCCGCCGTGATCGCACTCGCCCGCGGTTCCCTGGCCGATCGGGTCGTCGAAGGGATGAAAGGGTATCGCAAGCTGTTTCGCCAGCCACTTGACCCGCAACTCGTGGCGGCCGTCGATGAGCACAAGCGCATCGCCGTGATCGCCGTTGACCCCGTCGGCAGAGTCCCCCGCGCGCTCGGTCGACTCGCCCCGCATCCATTCCGTCCTCTCTCATGCTGCGTCCTCTCCGGCGGCGAGCGCGGCGCCGCCGGGCAGCTCACCCGTCGTCATGCCGGTTCGACCGGATGAGGAGGGCCCGGCGGTAGGGCCAGGCCCGTTCGCTCCAACCCGAGGGGGTAGGTGATGGCGCTTGGCCCGATCGAAATGCTCGTCGTCAAATTTCCCGGCAATCAGTTCACCGGCGAGATCGCGCCCGCCCTGGCCGAGTTGGTCGACGCCGGCACGATCCGCGTGATCGACTTCGTCTTCATCATGAAGGATACCGACGGTACGCTGACCTCCGTCGAGTTGGCCGACCTCCCCGACGATGCCGCCAGCGCCTTCGCGCCGGTGGTGGACGACGTCTCGGGCATGTTGTCCGAGGACGACATCAGGGACCTGGGCGGTCTTCTGGACCCCAACTCGTCGGCCGGTCTGATGCTCTTCGAGAACGCCTGGGCCGCCAAATTCGCCCAGGCCGTGAGGAACGCCAAGGGCGAAGTCGTGTTGTCCGAGCGCATTCCCCGCCAGGTGATCGAGGAGATCGCGGCGTCGGCCGGCATGTAATCTGACGAGCGCGGCAGCGAGCCACGCGACGAGAGGAGGACGTACCCATGTTCAGGCGACCAATGCGACGAGGACCGAGTCTGGTCAGGGCGGCGGCGACGACGGCGGTCGTGGCCGGAACCGCCACCGCCGTCTCCGGCGCCGTCGCTGGGCATCAACAGGCCAAACACCAGGCCGCGCAGCAAGAAGCGATGGCGGAACAGGCTGCTCTCGATTCGCAACAGCAGATCGCGGAGATGCAGAATCAGATGGCCGCCATGCAGGCGCAGCAGGCGGCGATGGCCGCGGGAGTGGCCCAACCGGCCGCTGCGCCGGCCGGCGGTTCGGACATGATGGCGCAACTTCAACAACTGACGCAGATGAAGGACTCGGGAGCGCTGACCGAGGAAGAGTTCGCCGCCGCCAAGGCAAAGCTCCTGGCGGGCTGAACCCGACCTCGACGCGTTCGCCACCTGCGACTATTCCGGGAGCAGCAATGGGAGTCTCCTCACTCTCCGCGTCGCCGTCGCGGCCAAAATCCACCGGGCCGCCACCGTTCAAGGACATGGTTTGGATCCCCGGCGGCGAGTTCCTGATGGGGTCCGACGACCACTACCCCGAGGAGGCGCCCGCGCACCGAGTCGCCGTCGGCGGTTTTTGGATCGATCGGTACGCGGTCACCAACGCCGAGTTCCGGCGGTTCGTCGCCGCGACCGGCTACGTCACCGTTGCCGAGCGGGTGCCGACGGCCGAGGAGTATCCGGGGGCGCTCCCCGAGATGCTGGTGGCCGGATCGGTGGTGTTCAAACAGCCGGCGCGCCGGGTCGACCTGAGGAACCACTACAACTGGTGGGACTGGGCGCCCGGCGCCGACTGGCGGCACCCCGACGGGCCGGAAAGCACGCTCCACGGTCGCGAGCGCCACCCCGTCGTCCACGTCGCCTGGGAAGACGTCGCGGCGTACGCAGCCTGGGCGGGGAAAACGATCCCGACCGAAGCCGAATGGGAGTACGCCGCGCGGGGCGGTTTGGACGGCAAAGCGTTTGCCTGGGGCGACGAACTGGCGCCGAAGGGGCGGATGCTGGCCAACTACTGGCAAGGCGAATTCCCGCTCCACAACCTGGCACTCGACGGCTACGAGCGAACGGCGCCGGTCGGATCGTTCCCGCCGAATGGCTACGGTCTCTTCGACATGATCGGCAACGTCTGGGAGTGGACCGCCGATTGGTACGGCGGACGACACATCGTCACCGCAAGTTGTTGCTCCCCCACCATGGTCAACCCGACCGGCGGCGACCGGGAGGCGAGTATCGACCCGCGAGAACCGGGCGCGGCGATCCCGCGCAAGGTCTTGAAGGGCGGGTCCTTCGCCTGCGCCGAGAACTACTGCCGGCGCTACCGGCCGGCGGCGCGGATGCACCATCCGGTCGACACCGGCACCTGCCACATCGGTTTCCGCTGCATCGTTCGCGAGGGCTGAAAAGGAGGGAGGCGCGTGGGTCAGGCAATCGGCGAGATTCTGGCCCCGGCGGTCGGCGTCGCCCTCAGCCCGATGCCGATCGTCGCGGTCATCCTGATGCTCTTCACGCCGCGGGCGCGACAGACCGGCCCCGCGTTTGCCATCGGCTGGGTGCTCGGTCTGGTCGTCGTCGTCGGCATCGTCCTCCTGGTGGCCGATCCCGCCAACATGGCCGACGAGGAGAACAATCCCTCGACGACCAGCGCGATCATCCACCTGGTGCTCGGTCTCGCCCTCGTCTTTCTCGCCTTCAAGCAATGGCAAGGACGGCCGAAGGAGGGCGAAGAGCCTGAGATGCCGAAGTGGATGCAGTCGATCGACAAGATCACGCCGGTCGTCGCCCTCGGCTTCGGCGCCCTGATGTCCGGTCTCAACCCGAAAAACCTCATCTTCGACATCGCCGCCGGGACGTCGATCGCCCAGGCCGGTCTCTCGACCGCCGAGGAGATCGTCGCCATGCTCGTCTTCGTCGTCCTGGCGAGCATGACCGTCGCCGGCGTGGTGATCTGGTACTTGATCGCGGGCAAGAGCGCCGAGGCCAAACTGGACGCGATGAAGACGTGGCTGACTCACAACAACGCGGTGGTGATGGCCGTATTGCTCCTGGTGATCGGCGTCTCGCAGGTCGGCAAGGGGATCGGCGGGTTGTTCGGTTGAGCCGGTGCCGATGCTTCGGAGACGACGGCTGATCGTTGCGGTTTCGGACGGAGCTCGCGGATGGACGGCGCGGAGACAGGAGAAGCGGTCGCCCCGGTGGACGCGGAAGGCGAGCATCGGCGGTCGCTCCGCCGCGCGGCGACGATGACCGCCGGTTTCGGCATCGCCTACTCCGTGCTCTTCCTGCTTGCCGCCTGGTTGATGTCCAGCGTTCCGGGTGCCAGAGCCTCGGATCAGGAGATTGCCGACTTTTACAACTCCGGCGACAAGCGGCGGGTAATCCTCGTCGGTCTCTATCTGATGCCGTTCGCCGGGATCGCCTTCATCTGGTTCATCGTCGCCCTTCGGATGTGGATCAGCTTCAGCGTTCGCCGGGAAAACGCGCTGCTGTCGAACATCCAACTCGTCAGCGGCATCATCTTCGTCACGCTGTTCTTTGCCTCGGCCGCCGCCAATTCCGTCCTCGCCGCCAGCATGGAGTTTTCGGACGCGCCGGTCGATCCAGTCGTGGCGCGCGAATTTCCCCAATTCGGCAATTCGTTGCTCTTCGTCTTCGGCATGCGGATGGGGGCGATGTTCGTCTTCACCACTTCCAACATCGGCAGGGCGGCGGGTACGCTCCCGCGCTGGTTCACCTATCTGGGGTTCGCCGTCGGGCTGTTCATGCTGCTGAGCGCTTCGTTCCAACCGTGGTTCGTCTTGGTCTTCCCGATCTGGCTCTTGATCCTGAGCGGGTTCCTCCTCTATCGCGCCCGGCAAATCCCGGCCTCGCTCGTCGTGCCGCCTCGTCCCCCGATCGTGCTCATTCGTCCATGACGAGCGCCGAGGTCTGCGAATGCGGCTGTGGTCGCGGTCAGCCGGACACGGCGTGCCGTGCCCCTACGGATGCGCGCAACCCGGTTTCCACTAGCAAATCTCATTGTCCTCAGAGGTTCGGCTCGTGCCGGCGACGCGATATTCCGCATCCACCAGCGCATGGTCGAAAACGAGCACGATTGGCCGCCGCGTGGGCTCGTCAGACAGGCGAGAAAACCATGACCTCCCCGGCTCCGACCGCCGATCTCCAGGAGCAGCTCGTCTACCCGCGTGCGGTGGAGGCGGCGACCTGGGGGATGCCGGCCGTCAGCTTGGCGGCGTATCGCACTTCGCTCAAACGCGATCTCGACGCGAACTTCGGCGACGTCGTCTCCATGTCCAACGTGATGAAACCGCGCCACGCGTTCCTGACCGTCGACAACCAGACGCCCTGCGTGGCCACCGTCTCCGAACTGCGGAACGGCTCAACGACGTCGAGCGGGTGACCAGGGTGTAGACGGACGGGTGCGTGGACTGCGAGCCCTACCCCTCACGTCGACGAGCAGACCGACCGAAGAGGGAGGCACGAACATGGCCGCAACGAACCCGACGCAGTACCGATATCAAACGCCGATCGCGCCCGGCGTTGATACGCCCGATACCCTGGAAACCTCGATCGGCACCCTGCATCTGTCCGACGGCTACCCCGATGCCGAGACCGTCCAGAAGATCTACCACAACCAGACGCGCTCGATGCTGCAGACGGATCAGCAGTTCCCGAGCGCGAGCAGCCAGGACGAGCAGCTCACAATGAATGCGGACGGGTCCGTCGACGTCTATTTTGGACCCGAAGCTCCGGCCGGCTACGAACACAACTGGGTGCAGACGATCCCCGGCAAAGGCTGGTTCGTGATCCTGCGGCTCTACGGGCCGCTGGAGTCCTGGTTCGACCAGACCTGGCGGCCGGGCGAGATCGAGGAGGTTGGCTGACATTTCGCGTTGCGGCTGGGCGGGAATCCCGTGGGACCGACCGTAAGAGTCCGTCATGCCAAACTGCTGCGACCGTTACTCGGAAGCGGGGTCGTCTCGCGTCCTCGACTCCTCGAACGGTTGAACGACGGCCTGCGCAGGCCACTGACGCTCGTCTCGGCCCCAGCCGGGTGCGGCAAGACGACGCTGCTCGCCGATTGGCTCGCCTCGGTCGCCGTCCCTGTCGCCTGGCTCTCGCTCGACGAAGGAGATGGCGATCTCGCCTGCTTTGTCGAACACCTGGTTGCGGCGTTGCAAATGGTCGCTCCGGCGGTCGGCCGGTCGACGCTCGGCCTGTTGCGGATGTCCGGCACGCCAGCCGGGGGCGAGTTGGCGACCGAACTCGGCGACGAGTTGCTCGCATTGCCGGACGACGTCGTGCTGGTGCTGGACGACTACCAGACGATCGACGATCGCCAGGTCGACGAAGTCCTCGCCGCGCTCCTCCGGTATCCCCCGCCCCGGCTCCGGCTCGTCCTCGCGTCCCGTGTCGATCCATTCCTGCCGTTGGTCCGGCTGCGCGCGCACGGGTTGCTGACGGAAGTCCGCGCCGCCGATCTCCGATTCACCGACGACGAGACGTGCACCCTTCTGCGAGAAGCCACTCACCGTGAGCCCGACGCGGAGCTGGTCGCGATGCTCCAGGTGCGGACCGAAGGCTGGATCGCCGGATTGCGGCTGGCGACGATCGCGCTGCGGGACGGGAGCGGCAGCCCGGCGCTGACCACTGCCGAAGCCTCGATGCGGGCATTCCTCGGCGACGACGTGGTCGACGTCCAACCCGAAGCGGTGCGACGCTTCTTGCTGCGAACCTCGGTCCCCGAGCGCTTGTGCGCCGAGCTGTGCGCAAGTCTCCTCGATGAGGGCGCGGCTCCCGCGACGACCGAGCTGACGTTGGAGTCCCTGGAGCGCGCGGGTCTGTTCCTGGAGCCGCTCGGCGAGGATCGCACCTGGTACCGCTACCACCATCTCTTTCGTGATCTGCTCCTGCGGCGGCTGACGGAGACTGAAGGTGGGGCCGAGTGCCGGCGGCTGCACGGCCGCGCGAGTGCCTGGTTCGCCGCCCATGACCAGATCGAGGAGGCGATCCGCCACGCGCTGGCGGCAGGCGATCCGACCGCGGCGGTGGAACTGGTCGCCGGCCGCGTCCAGCGCGCGCTCGCCGAGCGACGGTGGCTGGCGCTTGAACGCTGGCTGCGGCTCCTTCCACCCGAGCAGGTTCGGGGGCGGGCGGACCTGCTGCTGGCCCAGGCCTGGGTCTACCAACTCCGTGGGGATTTCGACGCCCTGGCGACGACGCTCGACCGGATTACGGCATTGCTGGACCGGGAGGAGGAGACGACCGACCCCGCGGCTGTCGAACGCTGGCGGGCAGAGGCGCACCTCCTGCGGATGGGGTTCGTGCCGCCGGTCGGCGCCGCTCCCGACGCACTCCTGACCGCGGCGGTGCGGGTACGCGAGGTGCTTCCCTGGCAGACGCACGCCGCCGCCGACGCGGCCTTGTACTTCACCGCGATGGCCAAGCAGCAGGTCGGGGACCTCGCGGGCGCGATCCGGTTGCTGACCGGGGCGCTGACCGAGTGTGCCGGCCGCTCCGATCCCTTCGCGCTGCACCACGCCCAGGGCGCCAACATCGGGTTGATGATCGCCTGGCTGAGTGCCGGCGACCTGGCGCGGTCTCGCCGAGCGGCGGAGGAGTTGCTTGAGCTGGCGACCGCCCATGGGCTGGGATGGGGCGCGGCTGCGGCACATGCCTTTCTGGGGCTGATTGCCTATGAGCAAGACCGGCTGAACGACGCTATCGGGCATCTTAAGACGGCCGTCGACGAACCGGAGGTGGGCAGTCTGGTCTTGCACCGGGCCTTCATGGAGCTGGCCATGGCGTACGAGGCGGCCGGCCAGCGGGCCGCCGCGGACGCGGCGGTAAATCGTTGCCTCGACCGGTTCCTGGCGACGGGTGACGCGGCGCTGATCCCGACGATTCGCTCGTTTCAGGCCCGTTTGGCGGTCGGACGAGGAGAACTCGCACCGGCCAGGCGCTGGCTACAAATGAGCCGCGTTGGCGCCGGCTCCGTTCACTCGTTCGAGGATCCGATGTTGACGCGGGCGAAGATCCTCCTCGCGACCGGTGCACCGGCAGATCTCCTGGCCGAGATGGATGCGGCCCTGGATGGTCTGGCACGGCGCGTCGACACGGTTGTCTCGGTGCGGCGGAGGATCGACCTGTTCGCCCATCGGGCGCTCGTTCAGCAGGCGCAGGGACGCGTCGAGAGGGCGCTGGCGACGATCGCCGAGGCGCTCGAACTGGCCGAGCCGCGTGGGTTCTTCCGCACCTTCGTCGAGCTTGGTGCGCCGATGGCGACGTTGCTTGAGGTGCAACTCCGGCAGACGGATGCATCGCCTCTGGCCGCGCGAGTCCTCGCCGCCATTCGGAGACCGCCCGCAGCGAACGGGTCGGAGGAGCGGGGTGATGTTCTGGTCGTGGCGCCGGCACTCTTCGAGGTGCCGCTCGTGGAGCGTCTGACCGACCGGGAGCTGGACGTGCTGGCCGGTCTAGCGAAGCGCCTGTCGAACAAGGAGATCGCCGAGGACCTCGGGATCTCACCGTTCACCGTCAAGCGCCATACCGCGAGTCTCTACGGGAAGCTGGGCGCTTCCGGGAGGCGTCAGGCGGTGCGCCAGGCGACGTCTGCGGGGCTGATCTCCACCGTCTGACAAACCGGCTCAGACACGGTCTGGTACCAAATTGGTGCCGAACGGGCGATCCCGGGCGGGGCGGGTTTCGCGCATCATCGGGAGCACCAGAATCGCATGCGACGCGATGTCGCGCCAGCCGCTCCTTGAGCCGCACGACAGGGCAGGCGCCGTGGATGGTCACTGCCGGGGGGCGAGGAGATGCCAGCCGACCAGACCCGGAAAAGTGCCTCGTACGAGCCGGCGACCTACGAGATTCGCGTCGAAGGGTCGCTTCGCGCCGGTTGGTCCGACCGCCTGGGCGGACTGCGGATCGCGCCGCAGGTGGACGATCCGCGTACCACCGTGCTGGCGGGGATGCTCCCCGACCAATCGGCGCTGATCGGGGTCCTCAAGGGGCTGCACGACCTCGGTCTGCCCATTGTTTGGGTCCAGCGCCTCGAAGACGAGGACCGGGCCGAAACGCGCGGCTGACGCGCTGCCCTTCTCGTCGATGAGGGAGGGAAAGCGGCGGCGATCTGATTCGCCAGACATCCGGCACGCGGAGTCGGTAGAGAGGGCAGGTGACGGGGCAGACAACCCGACAGCACGATCCGGAATCCTGGAGCGCCTGCGTCTGATCGACTTTGGAGGGCACACATGCGCACGATTACACGGACCCCCGTCGGTGTTCTCGCCCTTGTCGCGTTGTTCTCGGCCGGCGCCATGATCGCCGGCAACGGGGCGCTGGCCCAAGACGCCACGCCCTCGCCAACCGCAGCGCCCACCATCACCCCGCCGGGCGGGGATTACGCGGACTGGGCGGCCGCTTGGGGTCAGTGGGGTCTGTCGTTCCCGGCCGCGGTCAACCCGGGATCCGACGCGACCGGCGCCGCCTGCGGTCTTGGCCAGCACGGCTCGACCTTTTTCCTCGCCGCCTCGTACGTCGGGGTCGGGGCGGTCGTTCGCACCTGCACAATCGTTGAGGGGATGAGCGTGCTGGTGCCGGTGATCGCGGTCGACTGCTCGACCGCCGAGGCCGATCCGTTCCACGGCACCGACGCCGATTCGCTCGCCTCGTGCGCCAAGACGAACGCGGACGCGATCACCGCGGCCCACGCCTCGATCGACGGCACCGACGTCGCCGACCTGGCCAGCTACCGGGTTCAGTCCCCCGTCTTCACGCTCGTCCTGCCCGATGGCAACGTGCTCAACGCGCCCGCCGGGGTTGCCTCGGTCGTCGTCGATGGCGCGTTCCTCAACCTTGAGGACCTGTCGGTCGGGAACCACACCATCTCCTACGGTGGGACGTACCAGAGCGGTGGCGCCCTCGACATCACCTACAACCTGACCGTGGTGGCGGCACCGGTCGCCTCGTCGTAAGGCGGTCCGCCCGTACCGGGGCGCCGGTTGGCAAGCCTCGCCGTGGCCGATTGGGTCGCAGCGGGGCGTCCGCGTGTAACCGATGGGGTCGCAGCCCGGTCCATTCGGGGGTCGTGCCTCATACCGGCGGAGCGAATTGACGAACCTTTGTTGCCGGGTGAGCGGTTGGTGGTGATGTCCGATTCCGACGGCGTTTGCACCTCGAATGGTCCGTTTTCATTCCGAGTGGCGTGATGAATCGCCGCCGGCCACGCCCTATGGTCTGCGTCGATGACCGGTCCCGGTTTCGCGGTTCGCGCGGCGATGGAGGAGGGAGGAAGGCGATGGGTCAGGCAATCGGTGAGGTGCTACCAACGGCGATCGGTGTGGCGCTGAGCCCGTTCCCGATCGTCGCGGTGATCCTGATGCTCTTCTCGCCCAAGGCCAAGAGCAACGGCCCGGCGTTTCTGATCGGCTGGATCGGTGGCATCGTCGTCGCCACCGGTCTGGTCCTGCTCCTGGCCTCCCCCGACGACGTCTCCGGGGAGGACAGCGACCCGTCGACCTGGGCCTCGCTGATCCAGTTCGTCCTCGGGTTGGCGTTGGTCTTCCTGGCCTACCGGAGTTGGCAGAAACGGCCGAAGGAGGGCGAAACGGTCGAGATGCCGAAGTGGATGGCCTCGATCGACAAAACCACCCCGCTCGTGGCCCTGGGGCTCGGCGCGCTGCTCTCCGGGCTCAACCCGAAAAACCTCATCCTCAACATCGCCGCCGGCACCGCGATCGCCACGGCCGACCTTTCCACCGGCGAGGCGCTGGTCCCCTTCGTCGTCTACGTCCTGGTCGCCAGCGTCAGTGTGGGGGTGCCGGTGGTGTGGTACCTGCTGGCGCCCGAGCGCGCTGCCAAGACGCTGGAGGGGTGGAAGTCGTGGCTGACGGTCAACAACACGGCGGTGATGGCCGTGCTGCTGCTGGTCATCGGGGTCAAGTTCTTCGGCCAGGGTCTTGGAGGTCTGATCGACTGAGATGGAACCGCCGATGGGGCAGGTCGTTTGCTCCCGCAGCACGAACGAGGAGATGGACTCATGGAATCTCAACCCGTCACCGTCACCGCCGACAACTTTGCCCGTGCCGAGACCGATCGCTACTTCGGCTCCATCGTGGCGCGGGGCGGCTTCGGCAAATACCTGCACCACCGGGAACCGGCCCGGGTCGACGATCAGTCCGTGATCCGCATGAACCGTGACACGCTCTACTCGGGCGCCGTCTTCGACCTCGATGCCGGCCCCGTCACGATCACGCTGCCCGATCCCGGCGCGCGCTTCATGTCGATCCAGGTTTTCGACCAGGACGAGTATTCGCCCCTGGTCGCCTACGGCGCGGGGAGCCACACCCTGACACGCGACCAGATCGGCACCCGCTACGCCTGCACGGCCGTCCGCACGTTGGTTGATCCGGCCGATCCCAGCGACATCGAGGCGGTCCACCGCTTGCAGGACGCGATCGTGGTCAGCCAGCCGGGTGGCCCTGGTCGCTTCGAGGTGCCGAACTGGGATCCGGAGAGCCAGAAGACGGTGCGAGACGCCTTGCTGGTCCTCGCGGACACCCTGCCCGACGCGAACCGCATGTTCGGCACCAGGGACCGGGTTGATCCGGTGCGCCACTTGATCGGGTCGGCGTGGGGCTGGGGAGGAAACCCGGAGACCGAGGCCACCTACCTCTTCATCGTGCCAAAGCAGAACGACGGGAAGACCGTCTACCGGCTCACCGTCAAGGACGTACCCGTCGACGGGTTCTGGTCGATCACCGTCTACAACAAAGAGGGCTACCTGGAGCCGAACGACCTCGGAGCCTACAGCCTCAACAACCTCACGGCAGCGCGCGAGGCGGACGGGTCGATCGCCGTCCAATTCGGCGGCTGCGACGGGAGCGTCCCCAACTGCCTGCCGATCGTGCCGGGCTGGAACTACGCGGTCCGGCTTTACCGGCCACGCCCGGAAATCCTCGACGGAAGCTGGTCCTTCCCGGAACCGGAGGCTGTGCCGTAACTCGCCACCGAGCGCATGTCTTGACGGCCGCCGCATCGGGCAACGAACCGTCGAGCACGCAGCAAAGGGGGATGCGATGACCTTCACCGCCAGCGGACCGACCGCCGTGCAACGGATCACCGCGCCGGCCTCGCCGGTCGGGGAGGTCCGTTCGCGGTTCGTCGACGGGCTCACCTTCCAGAACGACTACCCGACGACCGAGACG
>DATBFX010000056.1:0-17104 GCA_036558305.1 Thermomicrobiales bacterium
GGAAAGGCGCTGCCACTGAACGTGCTCGATCTGGCGCAGATCGAACGGTGCGTCGCGGATGCGGCAGCGGTCGGTGGGCGGCTCGACGTCCTGGTCAACAACGCCGGGATCAACATCCCGAAGCGTGCGTTCGAGGTGACCGAGGCCGATTGGGATGCCATCCTCGACATCAACCTGAAGGGGGTCTTCTTCGTCGCCCAGGCGGTCGGGCGGGTGATGCGCGACCAATCGCCGCAGGGTGGCTGCGTCATCAACATGGCGAGCCAGATGGGGTTGGTTGGATATTACGACCGGGCGGCCTACTGCTCCAGCAAAGCCGGGGTCGTCAACCTGACCCGTGTCCTGGCGATCGAGTGGGCGGAATTCGGCATCCGGGTCAACGCGGTCTGCCCCACCTTCGTGGAGACGCCATTGACCCGACCGATGTTCGAGAAGAGCGAGGCGTTTCGCGAAGACGTGCTCGGCCGCATCCTGCTCCACCGTCTGGCGACCCCCGAGGAGATCGCCGCGGCCGTGGTCTTTCTCGCCGGCCCCGGCGCCTCGATGATCAATGGGCACCCGCTCCCCGTGGATGGCGGCTGGACGGCGATCTGATGGGCCGACCGGGGGCCGTGTCCCCGTACGATGAGATCGCCGAGTGGTACGACGACTGGGTCGGAACCCAGTCACTGAGTGAAGATCCCTCCTTCCGGGTTGTGGAAGCGTTGATGGGGGAGATCGCGGGCCAGCCCATCTGCGATCTCGCCTGTGGCCAGGGCAGGGTGTCGCGGTATCTGGCCGACCTTGGCGCACGGGTCGTCGGTGTCGACCTTTCGGCCAGATTGCTCGAGATCGCGCGACGTTACGAACGGGCAGAACCCCGCGGCATCGCGTACCTGCAGGCCGACGCCCAGAAGCTCGATGGCATCGCCGGCGGGTCGTTCGGCGGCGTCGTCTGCTACATGGCGTTGATGGACATCCCCGCACTCGCGCCGACGTTGGGGGAGGTCGCGCGAATCTTGCGGCCGGGGGGTTGGTTCGTCTTCGCGATCCTTCATCCGTGTTTCCACACCGCCCGCTCGGGAGAGCTGGCGTCGCCGGAGGGGTGGTTACGGACGGTTGGCGGCTACTTCGAAGAGACCTGGTGGCGATCGGATACCAGAACGGGACCGCCCGGCAGAGTGGGCTCGTACCATCGGACGCTGAGCACCTACGTCGATGCCTTGCACGAAGCCGGGCTGATGCTGGAGCGGGTGCGCGAACCACGCTTTACCGGCAGCCAGGCCGAGCGACGACCGATTTGGGCGGAGGTACCGGCCACGGTGGTCGCGCGGTGCCGAAAAGGGGTCCCGGACGACTGGGATGAACGGTGGGAGTCCCGGGTAAATGGTTAGGTCTTTCGGCGGATAGCGGTCTGCGTCGCCGTCGATAGTCTGGACGTGTGCCCGGAAATGCGTGCGCCCGGGTGCAAAAGGCAATCGTGGGCGGCGATGGTGTCGACGGGTAAGAGGAACGAAGCGGATTCGGTCGCCGCCGGTTAGTCATCGGACGAATGTGGGAGGACATGGGTGAAGGGTTATCAGAGCGATCGCGTTGTTCAGACGTTCGATGCGGTTGGTTCGCGCCGGGATTTGCTGCGAGCTCTCGCGATCGGTCTGCCGGCCCTGATTCTCGCGTCCGTGGGTGCCAAGCAGAATACTCCGGCGCTGCACGGTGACGAACCGGTCGCCGCTTCAGGACGAGAGGCGGTCGTCGGCTCAGTCCGCGAATCGAGCCTGTGAGGTTCGTAAGCGAATCCGGGTCTTGCCGTAGCGACACCATCCGGGTACAAGCAGGCCCGCGCCCACCAGGGCGCGGGCCTTTCCGTCTGTCCGTCCGTCCGCCTACTTTTGGTAGTCGTAGTGGGGCAGGATGCCGATGCGGTCGAGTGGCCAGTTGGCGAACCAGGCTTTGCCGACGATCTCGTCGATCTTGACGAAACCGAAGCTGCGGGAGTCGGCGCTGTTGTCGCGGTTGTCGCCGAGGACGAAGACGTAACCGGCGGGGACCAGGCCGTCGTGGCAGCCGCGGGCGACGTCGCAGTCGGTGATCGGGCCCGCGATGTAGGGCTCGTCGAGTCGCTTGCCATCGATGTAGACGTAGTGGTCGCGGAACGAGACGGTTTCGCCCGGCAAGCCGATCACGCGCTTGATGTATGGCTGGGTGGCGTGCGCGACCGGCGGGTTGAGGACGACGATGTCGCCGCGTTGCGGTTGGTGGAAGGGATAGATGACCCGCTGGCCGCTGACGCTGACGCCGGGGATCAGATTCAGGTAGTGGTTGAGGTCGAAGTGGTAGTAGACGCTGCGGTTGACCAGGACGCGCTCGCGATTGTGGAGGTTGGGGGTCATGCTGGCGCCCTCCACCTCGTATGGAAGCACGAACATGCGGGCACCGACGAAGACGAGGGCCGCCAGGAGCACGGTCCGGGCGAACTCGGACATCCCGCGGCGGATGGCCGTGGGACGTACCGGCGGCGGCGAGTAATGGGGTTGCATCGGTTGCTCGGGTCCCGGCGTTGGTCGGGGTGGGGTGGCGTCCGTCGCCCCGGCCCAACCGGCGTCTGCCTCCTCGACGATTTCCCAGGGAAGTCTGGATTGGTCGCTCACTCGTCTTGTCCATCACGAACGGCCATGGTCGCGGCGCGCGCCGCACCCTCAGACGTTGTTCGGCCAACGCGCGACGGCGGGACAGGTCGTCGTGACTGCCCGCGAGTCGAGAATGTCTCGAACATTGCCGATAGGTGTACCGCAGGTGGCCGCTCCGCGCAAGGGGAGTTATGGGATTATGGGCGGTTCCGCCGGGTGATGGGGGCTACGCTAGGCGTCAGGCGTCAGGGGAGTTGACGCCGTCCGCGCGACCCCCTCTCCCGCGCACCGGGAGAGGGGCGGGTACCCTCTGGGTACTGGTGAGGGTCGATCAGGCCGCCGAGATCAGGGAGGAAGGGTCTGCCGGCGGCGGGGCGGGGAGTTGGGCGCCGAGGTCGATCATGCCGGTGCGGACGGCGGAGACGACCGCTTCGGTGCGGTCGCCGGCGCTCAGTTTGCGCAGGAGCGAGGTCATGTGGTTCTTGACGGTCTGTTCGACGACGAAGAGGCCGGCGGCGATCTCGCGATTGGACAGACCGCGGACCACCCCGTCGAGGATCGCGATCTCGCGGCCGGACAGGGCGCTCGACCGCACCGCCGGGTCACCGGTGGCGACGGTGCGTGCCTCGTCGAAGACCCGCGCCGCGAGCTCGGGTCGGCCCAGGACGATCGCGTCGAGCGGGCGTTGGCCGGCGCGGACGCCTGCCAACTCGGCGAGCAGCCCCGGACCGTCGATGGCGGCCGGGAGAAGGGCATCGACGCCGTGGACGACGGCGGCGACGATCCGCTCGTCGTCGACGGCGTCGGTCAAGACGACGAGGCGGGTCCGGGGGGAGACGTCGCGCACGGCGCGGGCGACGACGACGCCGGAGACGCCGCGCAACGCGTCCTGGATGACGGCGAGTGTGGGCTCGTGGGATGCGGCGAGTGCGGCTGCCTGGAGACCGTTCTCCGCTTCGGCGACGATGCGATAGGTATCCCCTGCCTCGAGCACCCCCTGGATCCCGATCCGGAGGACGGGGGACTGCGCGATCAGCAACACCCGCTCCTGCATTGTTCGACCTCCCTTGCCGTCGCGGTGCACTGACCTGGCGGCGTTTTGCCAATCGGGTACCTGGGCGGCGGTGGTCCGGAGACCCGCCACGTCGAAGGTGAGGGGAACCTTCTGGTAGCCCGCGGGGGCACCCCTAAGGTAACCAGAGAAGCCATCCGTTGGTATGCGTCGATTGGGTAGGTCGGGACGGGCAATTGGTCCCAGGGGGGGAGGGTCCGAAAAGTCCTATGTGTCTTGTGGGCACGCGTCGTGAGGGGCGAGGCGGCGCGAAACCCCGCTCGACATAAGTTGAGGAAACGGTCTGTTCGTCGCAGGGGCGATGCTACGACGAATGATTCCGCAACCCGTGTTGACGACGGGCCGGGTTATCTGGCCAGCGCGAGCATGGGAAGGGCGGCGCCGGTGGGAGCGGCCCACCGGCTCGCCATCGGTCGGATGGGGGGGCGCGCCGCGCGCGCCAACTCCTGGGAGGGGGCGTTGGAGTGCGGCGGGACCGGGGCTGGGGCGTCGGGCGGCAGCATGTCGGCGAGGGCGACGCGCAGCTTGTGGAGACCGAGGCGCATGCGGCCCTTGACGGTGCCGAGGGCGGCGCCGGTGCGATCGGCGATCTCCTGCTGGGTGAGACCGCCGAAGTAGGCCAGTTCGATCGCTTCGCGCTGTTCGGTCGGCAGCAAGGCGAGGGCGTCGCGGACGCGGGAGGCGTCGACAGAGGCGGCGACGGCGGCGAAGGTCTCCTCGCCGTCGGTGGCCAGGCGGAAGGTGACGTCGTCGAGCGGCGTGTCCTGGAGGGCGCGGGCATGGCGGCCGCGACGGCGATCGACGGCCGCGTTGCGGACGATCGTCAGCAACCAGCCGCGGACCGAACCGCGGGTGGCGTCGAATGAATCGACCCGGCGCCAGACGGCCAGGAAGGCATCATGGACGGTGTCTTCGGCGGCGTTGCGATCGCCCAGGACGCGGTAGGCGACGGCGATGGCGAGCCGGTTGTAGCGGTCGTAGAGCAGCCCGAGGGCGCCGGCATCGCCGCATCCGATCGCGGCGAGCAGCAGGTCGTCGGAGCGTTCGCCCGTCGGCGGGGTGGCGCCGGAACCGAGTGCGTTGTCGTGTGACGTGGGTGCGACCAGGGTCACGGTTGACCTCCCCGGAGGCGCGCGGACGGTCGATTCGCCCGTCACGACGGCGGAGCGACGGCCATACGTTGTCCTCACCTGATTGCAGAGGATAGAGCGTCGGGGCGGTGAGGACGCCGGGAGTGGTCCTGGGTTTTGACCTGGGAGAAATACCAGGATTTGGCTGGGAGCGTGGTACGAACCCTGGGTTGAAACCGCCCAGAGGGCGCCCGTCTTCGGGGTGAGAACGTGTGTCGCCGGTTCGTGTCGAAGCCTCTCGCATGGGCGAGCAGTTAGGCAGTCTTGCCGATGTTGGCGCCGCGTGACGCGCGCAAAATCGGGCACGGCTGGCGCGATCCCGCGCAAAGGATGTCCGAACCGATGTGCCGGAGGTCCCCCGATGTCTGCTTTGCCTACGGTCATCAGTGGTCGCCCGACCTACGACGTCATCGTCGTGGGCGCTCGTTGCGCCGGCTCGCCGACGGCGATGCTGCTGGCGCGGCTGGGATATCGGGTGCTGGTGGTCGACCGGGCGACGTTTCCGAGCGATTCGATGCGCGCGCACCTCGTGCGGGGAGGGGGCATCACCAGTCTTGAGCGGTGGGGGTTGCTGGGAAAGGTTGCGGCGTCGGGATGTCCGCCGCTCCACCGGATTACGGTCGATCTCGGCGACTTTCCGCTGACGATGCCGGTCGCGGCGCGGGAGGGTGTGGGCACGATGTATGGACCGCGGCGCTTCGTGCTCGATGCGATCCTCGTCGAGGCCGCGGCCGTGGCGGGTGCCGAGGTGCGCGAGGGATTTACCGTGCACGAAGTGGTCCGGGAAGGCGGGCGGGTGGTGGGCATTCGCGGGGCGGTGCGGGGCGGCCGCGAAGTGACCGAGCGGGCGCGGTTGGTGATCGGTGCGGACGGCATGTATTCACTGGTCGCCTCGGCGGTTTCGGCGCCGGTCTACGACGTGCATCCGACGTCGGCCTGTACCTACTACGGCTATTTCGGCGACGTCCCGGTCGAGGGCGGCTGGATTGCCTATCACCCCGATCACTTCGCGGTGGCGATCCCGACGAACGACGGGCTGGCGCTGGTGGCGGTGGCGACGCCGATCGCCCGGTTCGCCGAGTTCAAAACCGACCTCGAGGGCGCGTTTTTCCGAACGCTGTCGCGGGTGCCGTGGATCGCCGCGCACGTCCGGCCGGAGCGCCGCGCCGAGCGGTGGCGGGGGTCGGGCGATCTCCCGACCTTCTTCCGCAAACCGTACGGTCCCGGCTGGGCCCTGGTGGGCGACGCCGGCTACCACCGCGACCCGATCCCGGCGCAGGGGATCAGCGACGCGTTCCGCGACGCCGAGTTGCTGGTGGGGGCAATCGCGGCGGGTTTCGAGGGGCAGATGCCGCTGGAGGAGGCGATGGCCGTATACGAGCGACGGCGCAACGAGGCGGCACGACCGACGTACGAGGAGGCGGTGGCGCGGGCGGCGTTCCGGCCATTCCCGCCCGAGGTGTACGCGCAGCGCGCGACGTTGCGACCGGCGGCGTGACGGTTCGCCCGGAGGCACCCGATCACTACCGCCGTTCGAGAAGAAGCCACGCCGTCTGTGTCCGTCCGGTACTTGTGCCGGGCTCCCATGCGAGCGACAATGGTTCCGGGACGGGAGCGGACGCAGGATGATTCGCATCGTTCGGATCGCTTGGGACGACCGGAGTGTCGACCACATCGCTCGACACGACGTGACGCAGGACGAAGTTGAACAGGTCATCGCCTCAACCATGTTCATCACAAGGGGGCGAGATGACACGTATCGAGCAATCGGGCAGACGTTCGGAGGGCGATACTTGACGGTGATCGTCGCACCGCGAGGAGGTGGGGTGTTTTACGTCGTCACCGCCCGAGATGCGGATCCGATCGAGCGGCGGGCGTATCACCGCCACTGAGGATGGACTCGATGGCGCAATCTCAGCCAACCGAGCGTGCGGTGCCGGCCTTCCGTTCTACTCAGGAAGCCGCTGAATTCTGGGATACCCACAGCACCACGGAATTTGAAGACCACTGGCAACCGGTTGAGGCCGAGGTTGCGCAGCCACTCTCGCGAGGGTACTTCGTCACGATCGAATTGGATGAGGCGACGTTTGCGCACCTTCGAAGCGCCGCGAAGGAGACGGGTGTCACCGCCGACGACCTCGCCAAACGGTGGTTGATCGAACGATTGGCCAGGGACGCGAAGTCCAACGCGGCCGACTGAAGCGCCAGCGTCCCCAATCATCCTCGACAGTCATCATTCGGCCGTCTTCGGTTCCCTCCTCGCTTCCGCAAACCGATCCCGCAAATGGCTCGCCGCGCGTAGCGCCACGGCACCGATGGTGCTGGTCGGGTTGACGGCGCCGCCGGTGGGGAGGAGGGAGCCGTCCATCAGGTAGAGGTTGGGGACGTCCCAGGTTTGGCCCCATTGGTTGGTGACGGAGTCGGCGGGGTCGGTGCCCATCCGACAGGTGCCGAGGAGGTGCCAGGCGGGCGGTGTGTAGCCGCGACCGGGGACGGCGTAGCGGTGGACCTTGACGTCGAAGGCGTCGACGGCGGCCGCGAGGTCTTTGGCGCGCTCGACGGCGAAGTCCATCATGACGAGGTCGTTGGGGTGGAGGCGGTAGCTGATCTTCGGGGCGGGGAGACCGTCGCTGTCGGTGAGGGTGTCGGAGAGGGTGACGCGGTTGTCGGGCAACGGCAGGTCGTCGCCGACGAGGAGGATGCCGAACCCGTGGCCGAAGTGGCGGCGGAACCAGGTGTGGTGGTCCTTGCCCCAGGGGGCGACGTTGCCGGAGTGGGAACCGAGCGCCTGGTAGGCGGCGCCGTTGAGGCGGACGATGTGCATGGTGAAGCCGTTGATGAACCCGCGGCCGACGTCGGTCTCGGCGAATTCCTCGCAGACGTGGACGGCGGAGATGTTGCCCTTGTGCGAGTCGAGGCGCTCCTCCGTCCAGGCTTCGACCATCGCCAAACCGTGGTGCATGAGGTAGCGGCCGACGCCGCCGGAGGAGTTGGCGAGGCCGTGCGGGAAGCGCGACGACTCGGAGAGGAGCAAGAGGCGCGGGGTACCGACACCGTTGCAGGCGAGGACGACGACGTCGGCGGGTTGGAAGTGGCGCGTTTTGGTCATGCGGTCGAGGTAGACGGCGCCGGTGGCGCGACCGTTGTCGTCGGTCTCGATCCGTTCGACGCGGGCGTTGGTGCGGAGTTCGGCGCCGGCGGCGATCGCCTTCGGCCAATGGGTGACCGAAACGTCGGCGAGGGAACCGCGGGGGCACCCGGATTGGCAGGCGCCGCAGTTGTTGCAGGCGAGGCGGCCGTCGTAGTCCTCGGAGATGATCGCGTTCGGCATCGGCCACCAGTGCCAGCCGAGTTTGTCGAACCCCCTGGCGACGACCGGACCGAGCGGGCCCGGCGGCAAGGGTCGAGTTTGGAACGGCATCCGGGACGGGATGGCGTGGTCGCCGAGGAGACCGGAGACACCGACGTCGCGGTCGTTCTGGGCGTACCAGGGGGCAAGGTCTTCGTAGGCGAAGGGCCAATCGGGTTGGCAACCGTGTTCGGTACCCTTGCGGAAGTCGGAGGGGCGGAAGCGGGGCCAGGTGGCCGTGAAGTGGACGGTCGAACCGCCGACGCCATTCCACATCAGGGTGGTCTCGTCGAGGGTATCGACGGGGTAATCCTGGTCGAGGCGGCGGACGTTGGGGGCGGTGTTCCAGTTGGTGCTGCGCTGCCATTCCCAGTCGGGTGAGGCGTGGGGATGGTCGTGGGGGCGGACCCACGGGCCCTGTTCGAGGCAGACGACCGTGAGTCCGGTCTCGGCGAGGACGCGGGTGGCAACGGCGCCGCCCATACCGGAGCCGACGACGAGGACGTCGACGGGGTCGTGGCCGCGTTGAGGGTTAGTCGCCACGTCGATCTCCCTTGACCGGCAGGTAGAGGTGGGCCAGGCCGGAGATGTCGACGGGTTCGAGCCAGTCGGTCCATTTGAAGGTGCCGCGGGGGTTCATCGGAACGTTGACGCCGGGGGTGAAGTCGAAGCGGGGCATCGCGTAGCCGTCGGGTTGGGGCGAGTCGTTGTAGTCGTGGTCGAGTTCGCGGATGGCGGCGGTCACCGCCGGGTTCTGGTAATAGGCGAAGCAGGTCGCCGCATAAAGGAAGGCGAAGAGCGCGGGATCGTCGCGCTCGAGACGGCCGACGGCGTCGGCGAGTTCGCCGTCGGCGGAGAGGCGGGCCACGACGTCGGCGACGCCGGAGGGGCCGAAGCGCTGGCGGATGCGCTCGGCGAGGAGGGCCTGGGCGCCGGTGGCGGAGGCCGGCGGGAAGAGGTCGTCGCCGGGGAGGAGGAGGTCGACGAGGGCGGCGAGGGTGGACGCGATTGTTGCCGGGGTCATGGTTGACCCCATACGATTGCGACGCGGTACGCCATGCGCTCCTGTCCTTCGTCGTTTTGGTCGGTCGGATCGTCTGGACCTTGGCCGATCGGCCGCGACCCTGTACGAGCGGCTACTTTACCGCGACGCCCGCGAAAGTGAGAGGCGAGTGGCGTCGCCGGCGGCTCCTCATGCCTGGGGGGGAAGCCGTCGTTCGGGATGGCTTTGCAGGTAGGAGATCATGCGCGCGTCGTAGAGCTCGCTCAGCGCGGCGTTGATGATCGCCCCGCCGACGACGAAGACGCTCACCAGGTAGAGCAGCCAGAGCAGGACCAGTACGCTCCCGGCCGCGCCGAAGGCGCTCCCCGGGTTGAACAGGCGCATCAGGAGGTCGAAGCCGACGAAGGCCAGCGTCGTGGCCAGCGTCACCAGGATCGAGCCCGGCAGCACCCACCGGCGCGTCCGTGGTACGTCCGGCGCAAACCAATAGAGCGCCGCGACGGCGACGAACACGAGCAGGGCGGGACCGAGGTTCCCCGCGACCAGGATGTCGAAGAGGGGCGAGGTCCAGCCGGTCTTTTCGGCGATCCAGTCCCGCATGCGCTCCCCGATCAGGACGAGGAGGAAGGCGGCGACGACCAAAGCCCCGCCGCCGAGCGTAAGCGAGAGGGTCAGGAGCTTGCGGGCGACGTACGACCGGCTATCCCTCACGTCGAACACGCGGTTGCAGGCATAGATGAGCGCGCCGGTGCCGCCGGCTCCTCCCCACAGGGCGACCCCGAGTGCGACCACGGCGCCGACCACCGCGGTCGTTCCACTCTGCTCGGTGACGGCGTGCTGCACGAGCGAATCGAGCAAGGGCTTGAGTTCCTCGGGGACGTGTTCGTCGATCATGCGCTGCAGCGTCGAGGTAAGACTCGTACGGGTGTACCGGTCGACCAGGGCGGCGAGGGCGACGAGCAGCGCAATCATGGCCGGCAGCGCATAGAGCAGACTGTAGGCGGCCTGCTTGGCGAGCATCGAGACCCGGTGGCACTTGAATCCGGTCATGACGCCGAAGGCGATCGGCCGTGAATGCAACCACTCCCGCCCGCGGGCCAGGTACTTCTGCACCGAATGTCTCCCGCCCAACGCCCGCGTGTCGACCGGCCGGCAAGGCCGCGGGGAGTGTACGCGTGATGGCGTGGCGCTGCCGACCATTGTGGGATTGGAGCAGCGAAGACACGACCGTCCCACCCGTCCGGGCTAGGTAGGGTTGCTGCGTTGGTGCGCGTCGGTCCGAATGGTTCGAATCGGTGATCCTCGCGATGCGGCGACAGATGCACGCGGAGATGATCTGTTCGCGACGGGGCGGGACTGCCATCGCCGTCGAGGGGATCCGAACGACCGGCCGGCGTGGGGCCCCTCCACCGTTCGAGGACCCGACCGTTCGCACCGTCGGCGACGCCGGTGTGGCGTCGAACATGAAGAGGAGTAGCATCATGTCTATTCGCGGTCTCGTCGGCACCGTCCTCGTCGTCTCTGGGTTCGCCGGTCTGTCCGCCGGCTCGGCATCGGCGCAAATCCCGCCGGGTACCTGTTCCGGTCTCACCGCCACCGTCAACGTCGCCGGCTCGGGGCCGATCCAGGGAACCTCCGGCAACGACGTGATCATCGGCACCGCCGGCAACGACACCATCTTCGGCAACGGCGGCGACGACAAGATCTGCGGTCGCGGCGGCAACGACACGATCGAAGGCAATCAGGGCACCGACAAGATCCACGGCGAAGACGGCGACGACCTGATCTACGGTGAAGGGGCCGGCGTCGTCATCACCGGGGGCAACGATCAACTCTTCGGCGACGCCGGCCAAGACGTGCTCCATGGTCGCGTCGGCAACGACCGCCTCGACGGCGGCGCCGATGCCGACACCCTGTTCGGCGAAAACGGCGCCGATACCCTGATCGGGGTCGGCGACGGTGTCCGCGACGACCTCGACGCCGGCAGCGGTCCGGACCGCTGTACCGTGGACGGTCTGGATCACGCGACGAGTTGCGAGAGCGTCGGCTAGGTCAGCTCCTGAGAGAACAATTCAGTGCGTGTGGGCGCGGCGCTTCCCAAAGGGGAGGCGCCACGCGTCGACGGTCCGTGGCGAGACCCCCCGTTCATGCGAACCGCAGAGGGCACCCGGTCCGCCCCTACGGCACACCTGGCTCCTCTGCAACGCGCCGCGGGCGCCGAACATGACGCGAAGATGTCCATCGACGGCCGAGGCCGCCGGTCATTCGGTCAGCAGCCCGCGTTCGTAGGCGAGGCGAACGGCTTCGGCGCGGTTTTGGGCGCCGAGTTTGGCGATGACGTTGGCGGCGTGGAAGTTGGCGGTTTTGACGCTGGTGCCGAGCTGGCCGGCGATCTCCTTGTCGGGGAGACCGCGGGCGAGGAGGGCGAGGACCTGGCGCTCGCGGGCCGTCAGGCGTTCCCGGTGCGTGAGACCCGCGGCGAGTTTGCCGGCGACGGTCGGGGTGAGGAGGGTGCCGCCGGCACTGACGACGCGGACGGCGGAGACGAGGTCTTCGGGGCTGGCGTCTTTGAGCAGGTAACCGCGGGCACCGGCGCGCATCGCCTGGAAGACGAGTTCGTCCTGGGCGAAGGTGGTGACGGCGACCGCCCGGGTCGGAAGACCGAGTTTGCCGAGGCGGGCGATCGCGTCGACACCGCTCAGCTTCGGCATCCGAAGGTCGATCATCAGCACGTCGGGGCAGAGGGTTTCGACGAGCGCCACCGCCTCTTCGCCGTTGGCGGCGGTGGCGACGACTTCGATGTCGGGCTGCTGAGAGAGGATGCCGGCGATGCCGGAACGGGTCGCCGGGTGGTCGTCGGCGACGACGACGCGGATCTGCTTGACCGGACGCGACGGGGCGGAGAGGCGAGGGATTGCCGACCGGGTGGGCAGGTCGTAGGGGACGGTGGCCGTCACGCGCGTCCCGGCGGAGCGGGTCGGATCGCTCTCGATCGCGGCGGAACCGCCGACGAGGCGGAGCCGGTCGGCCATGCCGACGAGTCCGTACCCGCCGTCGGGACGAGGACCGCGTTTGGCGGTGGCCACGGGATCGAACCCGACGCCGTCGTCGCCGATCGTCAACGTGACGACGGTCGGCCCGTAGTCGAGCACGACCTCGGCCCGGCCGGCGTGGGCGTGTTTGCGGGCATTGGCGAGCGCCTCCTGGGTGGTGCGGAAGAGGGCGAGTTGGATCTCGGCCGGGAGGGGGCGGGCGGAGCCGGAAACGACGAGGCGACCGGGGAGGCCGCCGCGCTCCGAGGCGGCAAGTTCGCCCTGGAGCGCCTCGACGAGCGTTCCGGCTTCGAGCAAGGCGGGTCCGAGGTTCCAGACGGAGCGGCGCGCCTCTTCCAGGGCACCGCGCACCCGTTCCTCGGCCTCGAGCAACTCGCCGACGGCGCGATCGGGCGAAGCGACGACCAGACCGCGGGCGGCGCGGAGTTGGAACGTGAGGGCGAGGAGCGACTGGGCGAGGGTGTCGTGGATTTCGGCGGCGAGGCGGTTGCGTTCTTCGGCCGCGCCGAGTTCCCGACTGGCGGCGTAGAGGCGGGCGTTCTCGATGGCGACGGCGACGTGCTTGGCGAGGAGGGTGAGGAGTTGGACGTGGTGGTCGCCGAAGGCCCGGCTCGGGTCTTTGCCGCCGATGCCGAAGGTGCCGAGGACTTCGTTCTGCCACCAGATCGGGACCGCGACCCAGGGTGCGAGTTCGTGGAAGGCACTGTGTGGGAGCGGCGAGGTGAGTTGGTCGTAGCTTTCGACGATGACCGGGCCGCGGGCGGCGATGACCTGACCCATCAACCCCTGGCGGGAGGGGAGGGCGTCGGTTTGGAGGCGTTGGGGTAGGTTGTAGGTGGCGGTGAGGCGACGCGGCGCGTCGAGGGTTTCGCCGACGAGACTGATCGCGCCGGCGCGGGCGCCGAGGAGGCGGACGGCGCTTTCGACGACGGTTTCGAGGAGCGTTTTCAGGTCCAATTGGGCGGCGATCGACTCGGTAATCTCCTGGAGAACGCCGAGTTGCTGGACGGCTTCGGCGAGTTCGGCGTTGCGGAGGGCGAGGCGCCGGGCGCTGTCGGCTTCGATCCGGGCGGCTTCGTCGCGCTCGATGTGGGAGGCGACCAGGCGCGCCAGGACGAGCATGAGGTCGATCTCGTGCGCGCCCAGGTCGAGCGGACGCCGGTCGTGGGCGCAGAGGGTGCCGAAGAGGCGGCTGTCGTTGAGGATGATCGGGACGCCGATGTAGGTTTTGGTGCCGACGAGTTGCTTGGCGGGAAGATTGCGATACGGTTCGACGTCGGCGTCGGGGACGATCAGCGGTTTGAGGGTATTGAGGACGGTATCACAGAAGGTGGCGGTGCGAGGGACGGTGACCGGGGGGTGGATACCGAGCCCCATCCGGTCGTGGACGTGTGAGACGACGATGTTGTCGCCTTCCAGGCGGTGGATCATCGAGAGGCGGATACCGACCCAGTCGCTCAGCAACCGCAGCGCGGTGTCGATCAAGTCGTCGAGGGATTCGAACGGCCGGGCGGAGAGCGCGGCGAGCGAGGACAACGACGGTCCGCCGTTGCCACCGTTGCCGCCATTGCCCCCGTTGCGTTGTTCGCTACCGGCTTCTGGGAGGATCTGGACCACGTCGCCTCCGACGCGTACACGGTATCAAACTTCGCTAAATCTAGATAATACCGCATCCAAGCCGACGCCGAAACCGCTTCCGCGCCGGTGCCGGAGACCCAAAAGTTTACCCCGTTCCGTCATCCGGTCCCGCCACGGCGCGGATCTCGTAGATCGTGCCGCAGGGAGCGGCACCGGTCATCGATGCCTCCGCCCCGCCGCAGAGGTCGGCGGCAAACAGCACGTCGTCCGTTGAAAGCAGGTCGTCGAAGTGACCGACGACCGGATCGTCGTTGGACACGAAAGCGAGGGTCTGGCCGGTGGCGAGATCGGCGTAGAGCAGGGGATTCTCTTCGTTCGTCAGCCCGGTCTCGTCCCACTGCCCGTGAAAACCGACGAAGATGCCCGCGTTCAAGCCGCTGGGGAACGCGGGCGGGGCGAGGGCGATCGACGAGGCGCCTTCGCTCTCGGAACCGGCGATCGGGTGAAACGCGATCTCGGGCGGGATGCCGCGGTCGCCGACGACGTCGTCCGACCGGTAGGCGACGTAGCTGTCGGGGAAGCCGAAGTCCTCGGGTTCGCCACCGAGGGCGGCGGCGGGGATGCGGTCGATCTCGTCGGCGCTGAGGGCTTCGAGCCAGTCGCCGGGAGTATCGATGCCGTTGTCGGCGAGCAAGAGGTCGCCGGTCGCCGGTTCGAACAGGAACGCGGCGGCGTTGCGGAGACCGGTCGCGATCAATTCGGGGGCGGAGACGACCGGCGTCTCGCCGGTGTCCTCGACGGCGACGCGGTAGAGCGCCGCGTCGTCGAGGGTGGCCGAGACGAGACCGCTGACGTCGACGGTGCGGCCGGCAGTGTCGTTGCCGGAGGCGCCGACGTTGAAGAAGAGTTCGTAGCGGCGGGCGGTGGCGGTGTACGGGCGCACCGCCAGACCGTACGTCGTGTGTTCGAAGTCGACGAAGTGGAAGTCGATGCTGCCGACGAGGGTGAGGGGGTCGCTCCAGGAGCGCCCTGCGCGGAGGATGGAGATGCTCTCGCGGCCCGGTTCCGCGCTGGTGACGAAGAGGAGTGAACCGCCGCGGGCGACGGCGACGATGGTGCCCGGAAGATCGGTGGCGAGGACGGTTCCTTCGTCGTCGGCGACGCCATCGTCGTCATTGTCGACCAGGCGCCGGAGTTCACCCGTTGAGGTGAAGTAGCCGCCGTCGCCGTTTGGGGGGCTCGAGGCGACGAGGAGCGAGCCGTCCGGTAGCCGCGTCATCCCCATCGGGAAGAAGAGATCGCGGGCGAAGACGGTGACCTGCATGGCGCTCGCATCGACGCGGGGATCGTCGCCGAGGACGAGGGGTGAGGTGTGCTGGGCGGCGGCGGTCTGCCGGATGCCGGTGAGCGCAATGGCAAGGAGGAGCAGCACGTGAAGGAGAACGGCGACCGGAGGGGTATGGCTGGACCGCATTTGCAGGGTTGGGCGTTTCATGGGGAATGTGTAGCACGAAACCGGGTAGTGTGGGGGCCCGGCGATTCGCTGCGTCGCGTCTGCACCAAACGATGCTCATGCGCGACGCGTGCGCGGCAATTGATCGGAGAGCCAACCATGACACGACGGGTGGGAGTTGGGGTCGGGGTGATCGTTGTGTGGGACGGACGCGTCTTGATGGTCCAGCGGCGGTACCGGGGCCACGGGACATGGTCTTTCCTCGGCGGCTACCTCGATTTTGGGGAGACCCCGGAATCTTGTGCGATCCGGGAAACGCGTGAAGAGACGGGATTGGTCATCGCCGACCCGCACTTTCTGGCGGTGACCAATGACGTGATTGACGACGAGCGGCACAACGTCACGCTCTGGTTCGAGGCGCAACACGTTTCGGGCGAAGCGCGGAACGAAGACCCCGAGGAGTTGCTCGCCGTCGAGTGGTTTCCCTGGGATGCCTTACCTGAACCGCTGTTCGTCTCGACGGACAGCTTCGTTCGCGGTCGGACTTACCCGGCCATGGCGGCGGCGTACGCGCCGAGGTTGACGCGGAACTCGGCGGGATAGGTCGGATCGGTGAGGGCCGGGCGGTTCAGGGTGAAGGCGTCGATTGGGTAGGTCGTCTCGCCGGTCGTCGCCAGTTGGGCCGTGATCTTGCCGACGAGGCTGGAGAACTTGAAGACGTGGGCGGCGCCCTGGGCGACGACGATCTGTGGGTGCTCCGGTAGGCGGTCGATCACGAAGTTGCGGTCGGGCGGCATCGTGTAGAGACAGGTCTTGGTGTAGAGGTCGGGGCCGAGGAACCCGGGAATGTGCCGCCCCAGGAAGTCGACCAGTTTGCGGTACGGGCGCGGGTTGGGCTCGTAGGTGCGAGTTTCCGTCGTGACGACGTCACCGCCGACGTCGAGACCGGCCTTGGTGGCGACCTCGCCGTACACCGGGAAACCGTAAAACGACTCCGGACCGTGCCAGATCCAGATCGGGAAGCGATCGGGCGCGAAGTCACGGAGGTTCGGCGTGGCAAAGTACGTGACCTGTTCCTGCGTGATCGTGAGGGGGATCTGCGTCCCCGTTTCGCGCAGGACCGCGTTGGTCCAGGCGTCGGCCGCGACGACGACGTGAGCGGCGCGGAAGGTTCCTCTGTCGGTGTGGAGTTCGGCGCCATCCCGCGTTGGGTCCAGGCGGCGGACAGGGGTGTTGTCCAGGATCGTCGCGCCCCGCGCCCGCGCCAGCGCGACCTGGGTCGGGATCGCCTTCCTCGGGTCGCAGAGACCGCTTTCCTCCTGGTAAAGCACGCGGGAGCCCGGATCGAGGCGGAACTGCGGGAACCGCTCCATCGCTTCGGTCGCCGTCCAGTCGTCGAAGGGGATACCGCGCGCCGCCATCGCCGCGGCGTACTGGTCGAGCACGTCTTCGGCACCCGCCGGTGCGAGATCGACACCGCCGCATTTCGTGACGATCTTGACCCCCGATTCGTCTTCGACCTGCGCCCACGCCTCGTACGTGTACGGTGTCAACGCCGTGTACTCGGGCGCGTGGTAGGAGAGGCGGATGATCCGCGAGTGGTCCTGCGACGCCCCGTGGTCGTGCCCGAGCGCGAACTGCTCCAACCCGAGTACCTCGCCCCCGGCTTCCCGCGCCAACCAGTACAGCGCCCCACTGCCGATGCCGCCGATGCCGACGACGGCGAATTCGTACGAGGTTTTCATGGCCGCCTCCTGATAGGGGGACAGGGGGGCGGGGGGACAGGGGGACAGAAGAACCCCGTCCTGTCCCCCTGTCCCCCCGCAATCTATCCCTTGCTCCACTCGTTCACGTTCCAGA
>DATBFX010000057.1:0-18381 GCA_036558305.1 Thermomicrobiales bacterium
GCGCGCTCGCGCAGCCCCTTGGCGCGGGCGGTCGTGACGTATTCCGACCGCAGAACGTCGAGCATGCTGGACCGGACGAGGCGGGAGACGATGGCGGACGCGTTGAGTCCGAGCACCAATGCCGGCAAAACGAGGTGCTTGAGATCGTCGTTCCCGGTGATGGTGACCCAGCCGAGACGGACGGAGAAGAAGTAGAGGAAGAGCAGGCCGAGCCAGAAACTCGGCATCGAGACGCCGGCCATCGCGACGACCATCGTGATCGAATCGATCCAACTTCCGTGGAAGACGGCCGCCAGCGTACCAAGCAGCGTCCCCAGGAGAAGGGCGAAACCCAGACCGACGACGGCCAACTCCAGCGTTGAGGGGAACTGGGAGGTGACCATCGTCAGCACACTCTCCCGAGTTCGCCACGACGTTCCGAGATCGCCGTGCAGGACGTCGTTGAGGAAGTGGAGGTAGCGAACCTGCCAGGGATCGTCGATCCCGAGTTGGTGGCGGATCGACGCCATCGTCTCCGGCGAGGCCACGGTGTTCGTGGCCGACAACATCGTCATCACCGGATCGCCAGGCATCAGGTACATGCTGATGAAGACCAGGAACGAGACGCCGAACAGCGTCGGCACCAGCATGAGCAAGCGGGCGATGATGAGTTTCCCCACGGTCCGTCTCTCCGCGCTCGACGGGCGGACGGGGTAGCGCCGCGCCGCCCCGCCCGGCACGGGTTACTGAGCGAGCCAGGTGTCGTAGAGCCAGGGGTAGCCCTGGGCGTCGAGGACGACGTCGTGTACGCTCGGGCGCAAAACGGTGAAGTAGGTGTTCTCGACCAAGGGAATGATCAGCGCGTTGTCCATGATGATCTTCTGGATCTGGGAGTAGATCGAGGCCCGCTTCGTCGGGTCGGCCTCACCGGCGGCCGCGTCGAGCAACGCGTCCAGGTCGGAATTGCGGTAGCGGCTCCAGGCCCACCCCGTCTCGATTGAGCTGGAGCGGAAGGTGATTTCGAGGATGCGGGGATCGCTGGAGTCGGCGCCGAGCGGGGCGAGGTTGCCGTCGCCGCGGGCGTTCGCCTCGACCCGCGCCGCCGAGGAGAGGGTCTGGATCTGCATGTCGATGCCGACGTCCTTCAGCATCGCTTGCAACGGGATCGTGTACGGCTCCCACCCCTGGTTGACGATCGTGGTCAGCGTGAGCTTCTGGCCGTCCTTCTCGCGGATGTCGCCGTCGCCCTTCGTCCAACCGGCCTCGTCGAGGAGCTGCTTCGCCTTGTCCGGGTCGTAGCTATACATCGACTCGACGGCGGGATCGTAGCCGGGGGTCGTCGAGGCCAGCGGTCCGTGGGCCGGACTGACCAGACCGCCGAGGGAGATCTGGATGATCGCCTGCTGGTTGGTGGCGTAGATGCAGGCCTGGCGGACGCGGATGTCGTCGGTCGGCGGTTTCTCGACGTTCATGAAGACCGAGCGCGGGAACCCCGCGTAGACGCGCTTGATGATCGTGGCATTGGGGTCGTCGGTGTACTTCGGCACGTCCTGGGCGGCGAGTGACGTCAGTTGGATCTCGCCGGCGTCGAAGGCTGCCAGCGACGTGGCGGGATCGGCGAGGATCACCGTCCGCACGGAATCGAGGTAGGCCGGACCGGTGTGCTTGAACGCGTCCGATCCCCAGGCGTACTGATCGTTGCGAACGAAGGTGATCTGCTTGTTGGAGATCCACTCCTTGAACTTGAAGTAGCCGGTACCGACCGGTTGGCGGCCGATCTCGGTCCCGTACTGCTGCAACGCCGCCGGCGAGAGGAAACCGAGGAGCGACCGCGCCGCGCCGTCGAGGAAGTTGGCGAACGGTTTCGAAAAGTGGATGCGAACGGTGGCGTCGTCGACGACCTCGGTCCCGTCGTACGGTCCGAGATACTGGGCGGCCATGCGGGAGAGGGTGGCGGGATCGACGATGCGGTCGAAATTGACCTTGACGGCGTTGGCGTTGAACGGGGTGCCGTCGTGGAAGACAACGCCCTTCTTCAGGTAGAAGGTGTAGATGGTGGCGTCGGCGTTGATCTCCCACCGCTCGGCGAGGTTGGGGTGGAATTGGTAGTTGCCGTCCTCGCGAATCAAGGAATCGAGGAACTGGACCGCCATCGAGGCGGTGTTCTGGTACCCGGTCAACTGCGGATCGAGCGTATCGGGTTCCTCGCCGCCGCTCGACTGGACGAGTTCTCCGCCCGTGATCGGAGTATCCTGGAATGCGAACGCGCGGCGCCCCCCGCGCGAGGTCACGATTTCCGCCACGCCAGCGGCGGCGGCGACACCGGCTGCCCGCCCGAACAGCGCCCGCCGGTTCAACGTTCCGTCGAGGATGTCGTGAGGTCGTGTCATCGTTCGCTCCTTCGATCGCGACGCCTCTGGACGACAGCTTTCGACCCATTGCTCGCCCGTTCCGCCCACCTCCTCTCCGACTCTCGTAGCGACCGGGACTACTCGATACCGAACTCGACGCCGAACGACATCACGTTCTCGTGCTGACCGAGCACCGGGACAACCAGGACGCCGTCCTCGGCAACGGTCAATCGCGTACGGGTCTGACCCCGGTTGTCGCCGACCTGGACGATCAACTGGCGCGCCGGGGGTAGTCCGCCGACGACGAGGCGCCCTTGGCGGATCGCCCGGCCGTGGACCGCGACTCGACCGCTCTCGGGGCAGAACTGCGCGTCGCCGATCTCGAGGTAGCGGGTGTTCGGTTGGCCGATGGTCGGGGGTGCCGTCTCCTCCCATCGCGCGGTCACCTCGACCGTCTCGCCCGGCCCGAGCGGCGGCAGGGTGACGATCCGGTGATCGACGATGTGGATTTGCCGGCGACCGTTGGCGGTCACCGTGTTGACCGGGCGGGAGGTCCGCACGGTCAATCCGGTCATCGCGCGGGTGGTCGGATTGTGGAGCGTCAGGCAATCCGCGCCGTCGACGCGGAAGACGGCGTCCTGGTAGTCGTTCATCCGCTCGTAGAGTTCGCGCTTGGTCGTGATCCAGAAGTTGTGGCGCTCGGCGTGGGCGACGGCGTAGCGCAGCCAGGGCAGGTGACCGCGGGTGCGGTTCTCGCGCGGGTCGCGCCCGAGCTGGCTCTCGTACTGAATCGTGAAGACGCCGTTGTCGAGGCGGCTCGGGGGGCTCGGGAGTTTGCTGTTGCGCCCGGCGAACAACTGCTCGATGCGGTCGTAGTCGCAGTCGGTGTCGTGGGTGACGTCCCAGCCGGGCAACGACCGGTGTTCGTCGACGGTGCTGACGACCGCATGATACGGAAACCAGTACCCGGAAATCGCCGCGGGCACGGACGGTTTGGCGTGGTCGTAGGTCGAATAGGTGATCTGCTTGCCGTGGACGACGACCTCGGGATTGCGCTCGCCGTAGGCGAGGACGTCGTAGAGACTGAAGGTGCAGAGACCGAGCAGGTCGGGGGTTTCGTCGTAGAGGTAGGCCATCGCGTCGATCGTTTCCGGATAAACCAGGAATCCCATGTGGCGACCGGCGGTGCGGCTGGCGGTGCCCATCGTGAGGTCGGATTGCCGGATGTGGTCGGAGAGGCCGGTCCCCGTGATCCAGCGAGGTGGATCGCCGTCCGTGCTGTCGTTGTGCTGAGCGGCTTCGATGAAGTTGTAGCGGGCGGTTTCCTCGACCCACGTCTTACCGCCCATCGGGGTGCAGCGGCTGCTGCAGAAGGCGGGGTCCATCACGTAGTACGAGGCGGGAACGGCGTTCTCCACCTCGTAGTCCAGCATCGAGAGGTCGATGCTTTGGTCGGCCTCGTGGTCGACGTCGTGACGGAGTTGGAGCACCCCGTCGTAGCTGCCGAACGGGCAGAGGGTGGTCTGCCAGAGCCGCCGCGCCGGTGTGGCGCGGAGGGCTTCGCGCAGGAAGTAAACGAGCGTGTCGCCCCAGTGGGTGGCATTGCTCCAGAGCCGGACCTCCTCGACGTTGAGGTGCGCCTGGAGGACCCCGCCCAGGTACTCGAACACCTGGTTGGCGACGTAGAGCGAGCGGTCGGTGGTGACGATCGCGTGGCCGAGCGTCTGCACGGTCGCCGTCGCCGGCGCGGAGAGATCGCCCGTCAGTTCCACGAGTTCGGCCATCGCCGTCGATCCGGGCGCGGCGGTCACCCGCGCGCAGGTGTACCCGCGATAACCGGAGACGTAGGCATCTTCCCAGGTATCGCGGCCACCGAACGGTGAGGCGGCGCACCAGCGCCAGCCGGTGTAGCCGGCTGGCTCGTAGTCCTCACGACTGGCGACGCCGAGCAGACCAGCGGGCAGATTGGTTTTGCCGGTGACGACGAGGAAGCGGTCCGGTCCGTCCAACCACGCCGCGATCCGGTCGATGTCGGCGGCGCGGAGGTAACCGGCGTTCGGGACGAAGAGGGTGGCGTAGGCGGCGAGACCGTCCACCAGCTCACCCTCGCCGATCGTGTCGAATGTGACTTCGCAGCGATGGAGGGCGCTCGCCAGGGCATTCGGCGCGAGGTACGCGTACTCGCCTTTGAGCCATTCCACCTCGCCGCCGCGGGCCCCGGTGAACCGGTACGTCTCGCCGCGCAGCTTCGCCTGCCGCACGTACTCGCGCCGCGACGTCTCGCTGCAGAGGACGGCAACGTTGCTCCGAACCGTGGCGACTGCCATTGGGCGAGGTCCCTCCCGTGGTGGTCGCAGGATTTGATATAAGGTAACATATCAAATAGTGTTGTCAACCCGACCACGACGGGAGACCGGCGTCGCTCGTACCGCCCGCGTTGGGATACCGCATGACGCGTGACACCCCGTGGTGCCGGTCCGGACGTGGTCGGTATCATTGACTGCCGGACGGAGAAAGAGATGACGATGCAAGCCCCGATCACCTACCGAACCAAACGGGCGGTTGCGCTCGATCTCATCCGGGAGGCGATCATCGCCGGCGAGATCCCTGCCGGTGGGCGCCTGATCCTCGACGACCTTGCCCAGCGCTTCAACCTGAGCATGACACCGATCCGCGAGGCCCTGCGCGTGCTCGAAGCCGAGGGGTTCATTTCGCAATCGCCCCACAAGGGCGCGATCGTGACCCCGATGGACCGCGAAGAGATCCTCGAACTCTACGCGACCCGGAGCGGCATGGAGGCGATGGTCACCCGGCAGGCGGTGCCGAAACTGACCGCCGGCGATCTGGTCGAGATGGAAAGCCTGATCCGGCGGATGGAAGACGCGCAAGGCGATTGGGATCTCTTCCTGAGCCGCGACAAGGACTTCCATTTGGTGCTCTACCGGGCAGCCGGCAGTCAGCGCTGGTTGGAGACGATCGAGACCCTGTGGCGCCGCTGTACCCGCTACATGGTCGCCAGCACGGCGATGAGCGGGGCGGTCAGCGCGATCCACACCGATCACTGGGCGCTCATGAGCGCCTGCCGGGACGGCGATGTCGAGCGCGCGGCCACGACCACGGTCGCCCACCTCCTCCACTCCCAAGACCGGCTCCTCCGCGACTGGAATTGACGGCCCGCTCGCGTTCGCTACCGTCGTCGGAGGGTGGGATCGAGCAGATCGCGGAGGGCGTCGCCGAGAAGGTTGAACCCGAGGACGGCCACCGAGATGGCCAGCCCCGGGAAGACGGCGACGGCCGGTGCGATCTCCATGTACTTCCGCCCATCGCCGAGCATCGTTCCCCAGGACGGGTCCGGCGGTTGGGTGCCGAGACCGAGGAACGAGAGCCCCGCTTCGGCGAGGATCGCCGTGGAAAAGGCGAGCGTCGTCTGGACGATTAACGGCGCGGCGATGTTCGGCAAGACGTAGCGCCGCATGATCGTGAACGGGTGCGCCCCGACCGCGTGCGCGCCCTCCACGTACTGCTCCTGCATCACCACCAGCACCGGACCGCGGACGATCCGCGCGAACCCGGACGATTGGACGAGACCGATTGCCAGCATCGCGGTCGTCATGCTCGGTCCGAGGACGCTGGAGAGGGCGATGATCAGGATCAGGCTCGGCACCGAGAGCATGGTGTCGACGACGCGCTGGATCAGCGTGTCGACGAAGCCGAGGTAGAACCCCGAAATCAACCCGAGCACCCCGCCGATCGCGAGCGCGATGCCGACCGAGATCACGCCGACCAGCAACGCGACCCGCGACCCGTAGATGATGCGGCTGAGGATGTCGCGTCCGAACTGGTCCGTCCCCATCAGGTAGGTCGAATTCGGCGACAGGAGCCGTTTCGCCGGTTGGTCGTCCGGATCGAACGGCGCCAGCAGCGGTGCCGCGAGCGCGACCACGATCAAGAGCAGGACGATGCCGGCGCCGACCGCACCGCTCGGCCGCCGGACCAACCGTCCCAGCGACGACCTCGCCCAACGCCGCGAAGCCGGACGCGACGGTTTGGCTCCGGCGAGTCGCAACTCCTGGTATGTCGCCATCACCGGCTCCCTGCTCGCCGTCCACCGCCGCGACGGGAGCTCCCTCGGCGCGCCGCGCTCACGAGTAGCGGATGCGCGGGTTGACGTACGAATAGATGACGTCGACCAGCAGATTGACGAGAATGTAGGCGAGGGCGACGAACAGCACACCGCCCTGGACAACCGGATAATCGCGCTGGTAGATGGCGTTCAGGATCAGCCAGCCGATCCCCGGCAATCCAAACAGTTGCTCGATCACCACCGCGCCGCCGAGGAGTCCGCCGATCTGCAACCCGATCACGGTGATGATCGGGATCAAGGCGTTCTTGAACGCGTGCCGCCAGACGACGACCCGTTCGCGGTGACCCTTCGCGCGCGCCGTTCGGATGTAGTCCTGACTCAGCGTGTCGAGCATCGACGAACGCGTCATCCGCATCACGACCGCGATCAGGGCGAGGCTGAGCGAGAGGACCGGAAGGAACATCTGCTGCAGGTTGGCGATCGGGTCCTTGAACGGACTGACCCAGATCAACGCCGGTTGCCAACCGAAGTAGAGCGAGGAGACGAGGAGGAGCATCGTCGCGATCCAGAAACTGGGGAACGAGAGGCCGATCAACCCGAGCACCTGCACCACCAGTGCCGAGATCCCGTCCGGCCGGACCGCCGCCAGCACCCCCAGCGGAATGGCGATCATCGCCGAGAAGGCCACCGACAACACCGCCAACTCGACGGTGACCCCCAATCGCTGCATCAAGAGCGTCGTCACCGGTGTCGCCATCCGCAGCGAGACGCCGAAGTCGCCGCGAACGATGCCGCCGGCCCAGTGGAGGTATTGGATGTAGATCGGTTCGTTGAGACCGAACATCCGCCGCAAGGTCGCCCGCTGGTCGGCCGGCATCGGGTTGTCCGGATTGATCATCAGGGTGACGATGTCGCCGGGCAGCAGCCGCATCAACCCGAAGACGAGCACGGAGATGCCGAAGATCGTCGGGACGACTTGCGCCAGCCGGCGCAGCAGGTAGTTGCCCATCCCGCTCTCACTTCACGAAGCGCGGCGGTGCCGATGGAAACGGGGTGAAAGAGCCAGGTGGTTCGTAGGGCGCCGCCGGCATGGGATCCTTACGGCGCTTAGCATGGGAGACGGACCTCGTCGTTCGTAGGGGCGGACCGGGTGCCCTCTGGGCGATGTCCGCCCGGCCCCCGTACCCGCACCGTCCCGCTTAGGTACACGCGGCTCGTGTAATCCGGTGCCGATGACGCGGCGGCGCGGCATTCGGGGCAGGGCGGACACGGAGGTCCGCCCCTACGAAGACTCCAAGACCTCACCCCTTTGCAACTCGCCATCGCCCTGCGCACTGGGCGGCGCCCCGCCGCCTACCGTCAACCTGCCGCCTTTCTCGCCCTCTCCTCACTTCCTGATCAGGCCGTCCGCTCCGGACCTACTGGGCCACCTTCCAGGCGTGCTTGAGACCCCAGTCGCGGCGGGTGAACGGGCTCTGCGTATAGTCCTTGATCGTGTTGCGTACGGCTTCGATCACGCTGTCGTTGCCGATCCAGACCATCGGCGCCAGATCGAGTAGGAGCCGTTGCGCCGCATCATAGTCGGTCTTGCGAGTGGCGTGGTCGATGGTGGTGCGGCCCTTGATCAACAGGTCGTCCAACTCGGGGCTGTCGAGCGTCACGCCGTTGGCGGCCTGCATCTGCGACGAGTGGAACCGGTAGAGGAACCCGTCCGGGTCGTGGCGCGGCGTGAAGGCGTTCGGCTGCATGTCGAAGTTGTAGCCGCCCTCCTCGCTCGTCTCCTTGACGAAGACGCCGGTTTCGAGCTGGCGGATCTTGACGTTGAGACCGACCCGCTTCAGTTGGTCGGCGATGACGACCGCCAGCGGCGGGAAGTACTGGTTGAAGGCGGTCACGACGAAGTCGATCTCGGCGCCGTCTTCGATCCCGCCGTCCTTCAGCAGCGCCCGCGCCTGATCCAGGTCGTCGGTGTACCACTTGCTCGTCAACTCGTCCTGCGGCAGGTACCAGTCGCCGTACCCCTGCGGGATCGGACCGGAGATGAAGAGTCCGCCGGAGAAGACCTTGTCGCTGACCTCCTGCCGGTTGATCGCCAGCGCCAGCGCCTTGCGGACGCTGGGGTGGAACCACTTGGCGCGGCGCGGGTTGGCCTGGACGATGTAGAGGTAACAGCGGGGGGCGCTGGTGATCGTCAGGCCGGCTTCGCCCTGCATCCGCAGTTGACCGTCGGGCGACAGGAGCGCGTAGTCGAGCGAACCGCCGCGCAGACCGGCGATCCGCGATTCTTCGTCCTCCAGGATCTTAAAGGTGACCTCGTCCAGGTATGGCAGGGGGGCGCCCCAGTAGTCCTGGTTCTTCACGTAGTGGATGTGGTCCTTCGGTACGTACTCGACGAGTTTGAACGGCCCGGTTCCGTTCAGCGTCGTCTTCAGATCGGTGTTCTCGCGCGCGCCTTGCTTGAGGATCATCGAACTGCGCAGGATGGCGAGCGCCCCTGGCAAGGCGGGGAAGGGCGAGTTGTTGACGAACTTGACGGTGGCCGGATCGACGATCTCGATGTGGTCGACCTGGCTGAAGTTCGCCCGCCAGCCGGCGGGACCGTTCTGGTCGATGACGAAGTCGAAGGTGTACTTGACGTCGTCGGCGGTGAAGTCGCTCCCGTCGTGCCACTTGACACCCTGGCGGAGATGGAAGACGTAGGTGAGATCGTCCGGTGTCTCCCAGCTCTCGGCGAGCGCCGGGACGATGTTGAGTTGGGAGTCGTAGCCGGTCAGACTCTCGTAGGAGTGCTCGAAGGCCTGGGTGGCGGCGAACCCGCTGTCGACGATCGGATCGAGGGAGACCGGATCGGACTCGGCCGCCCAGATCGAGGTGCCGCCCGCGACGGGTTGGTCCTGCAGGGCGGGGGCGGCCAGGGTGCGCCCCGCACCGCTCGCGAGGAGTCCGGCGAGGGCAGGGGTGGAGAGCCCGAGCAGTCCTGCGCGGCGGGCGAGTTCCCGCCGGCTCATCTTCCCCAAGCCGCGGGCGTTGCCGAGTTGATCCGAGGTATCGACGGTAGCCATTCGCGTCCTCCTAGTCGCTCCGTTCGTGACGACCCCACGAACTCCGCCGAGGATGGCCGGCCGGCCGGGTCACGGCGACCCGCGGCGTGTCTCGACGATTGTATCGTCTGTAATTTATTCTATATCAGATTTCGGACGGGTTGACCAGCGGCCAGACGGGGGCGGCGGACCATGGGTGCCGACCGCGCCACCGCCGGGGCGGCCGGCACCCCGACGTGCCCGCGCATCGCCCACGAAGGGAGGACCGGTGATCGTCGACGCGCACGCGCACATCTTCCCGTTTCTCGGACGGACCCCCGGCGTCGGTTATCTCCGATATCTTCAGCGGGGACTCAGCGGCAATCACCAACCGGTCCGTCGCACCGCCGACAACGCGGTCGTGCCGCACCCGATCTGGGCGACAGACGACCCGTCACAGGGCGGCTACCAGGAGGTGAACTTTCGCGTAGGGCGCTTCGGGCGTTTCGAATGGACCAAGGACGGCGTCGATTACTACAAGCAGTACATGCCGCCGTCGCTCGTCGACAACGCCTGCACCGCCGACTACCTCGTCGCCGAGATGGACTACGCCGGCGTCGACCGCGCGGTCCTGCAAAACGACCACTATTACGGCTCCCTCAACGACCTCTTTGCCGATGCCGTCCGGCGGTATCCCGACCGCTTCCTGGGCACGGCGCACATCGACGAGACGACGATCGGCACCGACGTGTCACTCGCCTCCCTGAACCGCGCTGCCCACGGGCAAGGGTTGCGTGGCATCTTCTACGATAGTCGCGATTCCTGGAACGGGACGACCAACGGCGCGGTCGACGAGCCGTGGTTCGATCGCTTTTGGGACGAGGTCGAACGCCTGCGTCTGGTCGTCTATTGGGCTCCCAATGCTCCCCCCGGTTCAGGCGTGCCCGGTTATCTTCGGCAGCTTCGTCGCTGGCTCGATCGCCTGCAGCGCAATCCCGGCCTGACCATGGTCCTCGCCGGCGGGCTGCCGTTGAGCATCCTCGATGCCCACCCGGCGGCGTTGCCGCAGGAAATCCTGGCGTTGGTGCGTTCTGGCAACGTCTGCTACGAGCTCTGTTACCCGATCTCCGTCGGCGGATCGGAGGAATATCCCTATCCGCGAACCCTCGAGCGCGTGCGACGGCTCTACCAGGAGTGCGGTCCGGCCTCACTCGTCTGGGGCTCGGACATGCCGAACGTCCTGCGCCACTGCACCTACACCCAGGCGCTCAACCACATCCGACTCCACGCCGATTTCATCCCGCCCGCCGACCTCGACCTCGTCCTCGGCGGTAACCTGGTGCGATTGTTCGAAGGCGCTGGGCGTCAGGTGTTACAGCGCGTTGCCGAGAAGCCGGTCCGCCCCTACGCACGTCGCACGGCCCCGCTCTCCTGCAAGCCGCTGTGACGCCTGATGCCTGACGCCTCACCAAGGAGAGACCAAGGGATGCTCGACGATGGGCTGCTGATGACCGCGATGCGCGGCGAGCAGACGGAGGAGGCGATCTGCGCCACCGCCGGGATCGGCGCGACGGAGTTTGCGGAGGCGCTCGAAGCCAACCTGCGCCGGCGGCTGCCTCCGACCGATCTGAGACTGCGCGGCGGTGTCGGCGCGCCGCTGGAGATCCTGCGCGATCGGTACGGCATTCCCCACGTCTACGCCCAGTCCACGGCCGACCTTTACTACGGTCTGGGGCTGGCGATGGGGCAGGATCGTCTCCGGCAGATGGACTTCTTTCGCCGGCGCGGCCAGGGGCGGTTGGCCGAGGTGCTCGGCGCCGACCACCTCACCGCCGATGTGACGCACCGCACGCTCGGGCTGGATCTGATCGCGGCTCGTGAGGCGGATCTGCTCGACGAGCGGACGGGGGCGGTGCTCCGAGCGTTCGTCGCCGGCGTCAATCGCGCGGTCGAGGAGGCGGGTGACAACCTGCCGGTCGAATTCGACCTGCTCGGCTACCGGCCGGAACCGTGGCGCGTCGAGGACATCCTCGTCGCCATTCGCGGTTTCTGGTGGCAGCTCAACGGCCGGCTCTTCAGTATCGTCATTGGCGAAGCGGCGCAACGGCACCTGCCGGACGGACCGCTCCGTGACGCCTTTCTGACGCCGGAGTTCGCCGCCGAGACGGTCGTGCCGCGCGGCGAAGCGTACCCACCGGCCGGTCTCGCGCCGGCGATGGCGGGCGGCAACGGTTCCCTCCTGTCGGGACCGGTCGGGACGGACACGAGCGCCACCGGCAGCAACAACTGGGCGGTTGGCGGCGGGCGGACCCGCACCGGGGCCGGCGTTTTGGGGAGCGACCCGCACTTGCCGTTCGCGCTGCCGGGAAACTGGTACGAGTGCCGCCTGGTGGGACCGGAAGACGACGCGTTGGGTGCGGCCTGGGCCGGGACGCCTGGGATCTGGTTCGGACGCAATCGGCGCATCGCCTGGGGTATCACCAACAACAACGTCTCGCTACGCGACCTCTACGTCGAAGAGGTCCACCCGGACGATCCCGGCCGGTACCGGGATGGAAATCGCTGGCTCCCCTTCGGCGAGCGCGCGATCGAGATCGCCGTCCGCGGTCGGGCGCCGGAACGCTTGACGGTGCGGGAGACGGTGCGCGGGCCGATCGTCAACCACATCGTTCCCGCCGTCGACGAGGCAGGCGATCCGCCGCTGTCGCTCCGCTGGGTAGGGCAGGAGCACGTCGACAACCTCGGACCGATGCTGGCGCTGAACCGCGCCGGCAACTGGACCGAGTTCCGGGCGGCGTTGGCGGATTGGGCGATCCCGACCTTCAATTGGGTCTACGCGGACGTCGACGGTCGCGTCGGGTACCAGTGCGCCTCGCGCCTGCCGATCCGGGGGCGGGTCACGCGGGGTTTCCGCGATGCCGGCAACCCCGAGGATCGGTGGCTCGGATACGTGCCATTCGAGGCGATGCCGCGGCGCGACGACCCCGCCGAGGGGTTCGTCGCGACCGCCAACAACGCCGCGGTCGCCAAGGACTACCCCTATCCGTTCTACGGCGCCTTTGCCTCCGGCGATCGCGCACTCCGGACTCGGGAGCGGATCGCGGCCGCGCCCGCCTTCGACGCCGACGCGTGCCGAAACCTTCAGCAAGACACCTATTCCGCCTACGCCGCGCGCATCTGCCGGGCGCTGCTGGACCGCCTCGCCGGTCAGACCGATCCGGCGGTGGAACTCTTCGTCGCGTATCTGCGCGACTGGGATCATTGCTACGAGACAGCAGCGAGGGCGCCGGTCTTTTTCGACATGTTCGTGCGCGTCTGGTCGGCGCGGGTCGCGAGTGAGCGGTTTCCGGTGCACCTGGCGGGCCAGGTCGCCGGTCAGGGGACGGTCGGCGCCCGGTTGCTCGAAGCAAACGACCTGGACTGGTTCGACGGCGACAAGGATGCGATCGTCGTCGAATGCGTTCGGCAAGCGGTGAACGAGGTTTGGGATCGCTTCGGCACGGACCCGGCCGGGTGGGCGTGGGAGAAGGTTCACCTCGCCTGGTTCAAGCATCCGCTCTCCAATCCGGTCCTTGCCTCGCGCTTCGACATCGGACCGCGCGGGATCGCCGGCGGCGCGGCCACGGTGCGCAACACCGGTCTCGGCACATCACCCCTCTTCGGTGCCGCCAGCGGTGCCGAGTACCAACTCGTCGCCGATCTCGGCAATGGGGAGGGGATCCTGGCCAACCAGAACCTCGGTCAGTCGGGGCAGCCGGGCAGCCCGCACTATGGGGATCAATTCGCGAACTGGATCGAGGGCCGCTACCACACCGTCACCTTCGACCGGTCGCGAGTTGAGGCAGAGCTGACCGCCACCGTCCGCATCGAGCCGAACGGAGAGAGGGAGTGAGCATGGAGGTCGTGCTGTACGCCTACCGCGACGACCCCGCGGCGATCATCGCGCGCTGCCGGGAACTCGGCGTGCGCCAGGTCTGTCTGCTCCTGGAGGGGATGCCGGGGTATGCCGAAACGGGGGTGCCGGAACCGCGCGCCCTCCGCGAACTCGCGCAAACCCTGGCCGACGAGGGAATCGCTCTCTCCTCTGGCAACGGCTCGACCGGGCGGAACCCCGATCTCCTGCTCAACCCGTCCGCCCACCGGCGGGAACTGGACGCGCAATTGCGGACGCTCGAATCGCTGAGCAGCGCGGGCATCGGTGCGCTCCTCTACTACCAGCATTTCCCGCATCCCGTCGATCCGGCGGACGAGACCCGGTACTGGGACGGCTTGGTCGCGATCACCCGCGAGCTCGTGGCGCAGGCGGAGGCGACGAACGTCCGGTTGGCCCATCACGCGGTTTGGCGGTGCCTGCCGCCGGCCTGCCGCGCCGACGCGCGCGGCCGGCAGACGACGATGACCGACTACCCCGGCTACCGCCACGACGACTGGGACGGCCCGTACCTGCTCTCATCTCACCAGGACGTCGCGCGGTTGATCGACGCCGTTCCCAGCAGCCACAACGGGGTCTGCTTCTGCACCGGGATGCACATCATGGGCGGCGACGTTCCCACCCTGGTCGAAACGTTCAAGGGCCGAATCCACCACGCCCAGATGCGCGACGTCCGCGGGCGATGGCCGTTCGCGGAAGAGGTTTTCCTGGGCGAGGGCGAGGTCGACTTCGCGACGATCCTGCGTCTGCTCGGCGCGGCCGGCTACGACGGGGTGATCGGCCCCGAGCACCTGGGCGAACCGCGGTGGACCGGCGACGATCCGGAGGCGGCGGCGGTCGCCTTTCTGCGGCAGCACCTACCGGATCGGCCCGCGGCGTAACGACATGTCGACCGGAGACGAAGGGGAAGAAGCCTTGCACCGGATTCCGCTGGAACAGTACGGGTACGACCTGCGCAAGCCGGTACCGGCCATCTTGACGGTGCGACCCGGCGAGACGGTCGTGGTCGAGACGGAAGACACCCGCTCCGGGCAGGTGAGGACGCCGGAGCAGGCGACGCCGGAAGGTCTCAAGCGATTCCGGCGGGATCGCGACGCCGGCAAGTTCAAGAGTCCGCTGACCGGACCGATCGCGGTCGAGGGGGCGGAGCCGGGCGACGTCCTGGCCGTGACGATCGAGCAGATCGTTCCCGATAGCATCGGTTTCACCGGCACCTGGCCGTTTCTCCAACCCGATTGGTTCGATGAGCCGGTGACCGCCTTCGCCGAGATCCGCGACGGGTGGGTGCACTACAACGACCGCATCAAGTTCCCCGTCCGGCCGATGATCGGCTGCCTCGGCTGCACGCCGCCGCCGGACAGCGGCTGGTACAGCGGTCCGAGTCCCTACGGCGGCAACATGGACTGTCCCGACGTCTGCCCCGGCAACACGATCCTGTTTCCGGTCGGGATTCCCGGCGGCGGCTTCTACGTCGGCGACGCCCACGCCGCCCAGGCGGACGGCGAGTTCTGCGGCGGCGGGATCGAGGTCCGGGCCGAGGTCACCTTGACGTTCGACGTCCGCAAGGGCAAACCCGCCGCCATGACCTGGCCGCGGATCGAGGCGCCCGACGCGCTCGTCGTCGTCGCGGCGGCCACCCACCTCGAAGACGGGTTGAACCTGGCAGTGCGGGACCTCTGCTACTGGTTGCGCGACGACTACGGCTATAGCCTGACCGACGCCTTCTTCGTCGCCACCCAGGTGGCCGACGGTCGCGCCTGCCAGGTCCTACCGAACACACCGGGTCCGCACGTCATCCGCGTCCGCATGCCCCGCGAATACCTCCAGTAGCCCGAAGGGAACTCGATTGAAGCGACTGCAAGATCGCGTCTGCATCGTCACCGGCGCCGGCCGCGGCATCGGCACAGGCATCGCCGAGCGGTTCCTCGCCGAGGGCGCCCGCGTCTGGATCTGCGACTTCCGCGCCGAAAGCGTGCCGGAGACCGTCGCCGCGTTGCGGAAATTGGGGCCGGCGGACGGGAGCGTCACCGACGTCGCGCGACGCGACCAGGTCGAGGCGATGATCGACGCCGTCGTCGCGCGGTGGGGCCGGCTCGACGTGCTCGTCAACAACGCCGGCGGCGGCACCGGCGTGCCATTCCTGGAGATCACCGACGCCGACTGGGACCGCGATTTCGACAACAACCTGCGCGGGACCTTCCTCTGCACGCAGATCGTCGCGCGGCAGATGGTCGCCCAGGGCACCGGCGGTTCGATCGTCAACATCGGTTCGACCAACGGTCTCCGCGGGCAAGCCAACCTGACTCCCTACGGCGCCGCCAAGGCCGGCGTCATCAACCTCAGCATGTCGGCCGCGCTCGAATTGGGCGAGTACGGCATCCGTGTCAACGCGCTCTGCCCCGGCACCGTCCTCAGCGGCCCGAGCACGGACGACCCCGCGGACGAGGAGCGCCGCGACGAACTCCGTGTTCACACCGCGCTCAAGCGGCTGGGAACCCCGGCCGACATCGCTGCCGCCGCCGCCTACCTCGCCAGCGACGACGCCGCGTTCGTCACCGGCCAGGCGCTCGTGGTGGACGGCGGACTGACGGCACGGCAACTCCTCGTGCGCGCGCGCACTGGCTGAAGGGATGCAGACTACGTCTCGGAATCGGCCGCGTCGTCCTCTTCGATGGACGGCTGGGCAACTGCATCCAGGATCGCAAGGAACTCGGCGGCCTTGACGATTTTGAGGAGTCCCAATCTCGAATCGCCGGCGACGGCTTGCAGGTCCTTGTCGCCGGTGATCAGGTAGTCCGCTCCTCCTCCTAACGCCGCGGCGAGGATTGGATGGTCTTCGGGGTCACGCAGTTCTAGGGGCAGCACCGGACTGGGCTCGGCGCGAGGAGCGGCAGCCAGCCCGGCGAAGAGTTCGTCGATGTCGTCGGGCGTCAGCGGGTAGCGGGCGAGGATCTTCGGCCGGGAAAAGACGTCGAGCAGTTCCTTGTACTGCGCCTCGGACACGAGCACATCGAACGACTGAGCGCGCCAGGCCTCCAAAAGGGCGAACGGTTTGCCACGCTTGAAGATCGTACCGCTGAAGAAGAGGTTGGTGTCAACGACCGTTCTGAGCCTTGCGCTGCGCTCGCTCATACCGCTCGCGGCGAACCTCCTCGACAACGTCGGTGATGAACGGAAGCTCCGCGTCGGGGTCCATGTCCGCGGTGCGTTCTCGAATGCGGTCGGCCGCCTGCCAGAACCGCTCCATCGCGCGCTCCTGCTCTTGGTCGCACTGTTCGGGGCGGATCGCCACAACCGCTGACTCGTCTTTTTTGGTCACCATCACGGGCTCCTTCCCGTCGGAGACCGATCCTAGCACATCCTCGATTCCGCCGTCACAACCGCACGCATCGCTCGAGTGCCTCGATCGTTCCTTCGACCTCGGGAATCGGCGATCGATCGTCGAAGGTCGCGGGCCAGCGGAGACCGGCCCCGGTCGCGAGGAGGACGACCGTCTCGTCCGGCGCGATCTCCCCTTCGGCGGCGAGGGCGCGCCCGCCGGCGAGCGATGCGGCCGAGGAGGGTTCGACGCAGATACCGGCGGCTCCCAGGCTGCGCTCGGCCGCGCGGAGCTCGTCGTCGACGACCGCGACGGCGCGACCGCCGGACCGTCGCACTGCCCACAAGGCATGATCGCCGGTCTGGCGCTCGACGATCGAGAAGGCGATCGTCGCCGACGTCGCGACCGGTTCCACGGCGGCGAGATTGTTGCGCCAGGCGTGTTCGAGCGGAGCGCCGGCGGCAGATTGGCAGGCGATGATCTGCGGGACGCGGACGGCGAGACCGGCGTCGTGCAGCTCGCGAAAACCCTTGTAGACGCCCCAGGCGGCGTCGCCGCCGCCGACCGGCAGGAAGACCTTGTCGGGGGCGCGCCCGCCGAGCTGGTGGAAGATCTCGTAGGCGATCGTTTTGTAGCCTTCCATCCCGTACGGGTTGCCGAACGATCGACCACCGCCGCCCGGCGCATTGCGTTGCGAGACGTACCACCCGTGGTTCGCGACGAGGTCGCCGATCAGCGGCACGATGGCGCCGTCCTCGATCGTGACGACCTCCGCTCCGTAGAAGCGCATCTCCCGCAGGCTGATCGGCGGCGCCTCCGGTGGCAGCAAGATGAGGCAGCGGAGACCGGCGCGGGCCGCGTAGGCCGCGAGCGCCACCGCGTGGTTGCCGGTCGAGGTGCAGACGACCTTCTCGCACCCGAACGATCGCGCCACCGAGACGGCGACCGCGTTGGTCCGATCTTTGTACGAGTGGGTCGGATTGACCGCCTCGATCTTCAGCCACCACTCGCCGGGGCGGCGCTCGTCGGCACCGGCGGGGAACGGGAGAAGCGGCGACGCGCCCTCCCCAAGCGAGACGACGTCGTCCGCCCGCGACACCGGCAGCAGCGGGTGGTAGTCCCACAGCGATCGCGCCGGGGGACGGGCGAGGGCGTTCCGGATCGCGTCACCTCCGTCGTAGAACGGATCGAGGATCGCGACTCGACCGACCGCGCGGCAATCCGGACAGCCCTGGAGCATGAGTTGAAACGGGTAGCGCCGTTCGCAGGTCAAACAGGCGAGACCGGCGATCAGGGAATAGGCACGGGCTGCCAAGGCGTCATGCTCCTCAAACGTCGGCGGCGGATTTTCGACTCAGCGAGGGATCGTCGGCAAGACGACGTGAGACGGCCGGGCGCGATCGAGATAGACGGTGTTGATCGCCGGGATCATGCGCGTGTGACACCCACTCGGTTCGCCGGTGTTGGGGTTGAGGTCGAAGCGGGGAAAGTTGCTGCTGGAGACGTCGATCCTAATGCGGTGACCGATGTTGAAAAAGTTGCTCGTCGGCGGGAGGACGATCTGCACCGGGTAGACCTCGCCGGGGGTCATGAAGGTTTCGCGTTCCCAGCTCTCGCGGTGGCGGACGCGGATGATCGAGTCGACGATGTTCATGTGGTAGCCCTCGGGGTAGTCCTCGTTCGGCGGGTAGACGTCG
>DATBFX010000058.1:0-8700 GCA_036558305.1 Thermomicrobiales bacterium
GCGCGTCGAGGGCACCGACTCCGGTGCCCTCGACGCGCGATCGGTCTGTCTTCAGAGTCCCGGCGACCCATCACCCGACGAGATGGGACATCTCACTCGCGGCTAGCTGACGGTGAAGACGGTGACCATGCCCTCCAGGGCGTGGAGTTGCCCGGTGTCCTTGTCGGAGAAGAAGCAGATCGCGGCGTAGGTGCCCGGATCGAGGTTCAGTTGGATCCAAAGGTGTTGACCCGGCGAGATGAAAGCCGTGTCGTAGACGTCGTGGAGATCGTCGAGGCCGAGGGCGTCGGCCGCCGGCGTGCCGGTCACGAACGTCTGGACCGTCGCCAGCACCTGGTTCATCGTCGTGCCGTCCGGCACACCGAAGAGGACCATGAAGTGGGGTTGCGTCCCGGTGTTGCCCATCTCCCAGATTTGGGGACCGGAGGCGATCGAGCCGGGAATCTCGAAGGTGAACTCCTTCATGTTGACGGGAACCGCGCCGGCGATGGCGGTCGGCGTCGCGGCGGCGGTAGCGGCCGTCACCTGGAGCGTTTGCGCGGTGTCTTTCGGTTGCGGATCGTTGTCGGTCTGGCGGTCGAAGGCGGCGAACCACGAACCCTCCGTCAGGTCGACCACGACGGCGTCGGTTTGCCCGGCGTAGGGGTTGGGACCGCCGGCCCAGGTGGCGTCGTAGACCCACGCCGGGGTCTCCTCCGAATCCGCGTTCAGGTCGGCGACCGCCTGGTCGAGGGTGGTGCCGGCGGGAAGGATGCCGAAGTAGGTCTCGACTTCCTGATCGGCCGCCTGGTTGTCGAGGGTGACGAGGTAGCGGCCGGCGGCGACCGATTGCGGCAGGCCGGTGACGTCGGTGTCGGTGGCGACGAGGTTGATCTCCGGCAGACCGAGACCCTGGAGGAGCGAGATGTCGCGCGGGGGCCGCGCCTCGGGTGACGCGTCTTGTGCGAACGCGACCGAGGCCGTGCCGACAAACAGGACCGAGACCAGAACCAGCGATGCGACTCTGGAAAGCACGCCCATTCCCTTCCTACGTTGGCACCCATGCAGGCGCCTGCGAGACCCTCCGCCTCGTGACCGGGAAAACGGTGTCCGCGACCACGATACTGCGTTTTGCACGGAGCATGCCGCCTCAACCCGACAGATGTCGCCGAAGCGACGCTCCGCACCCAGAACCCCATATTGAGGAGGTTGTTTGGTCCGTGCGTGCACGTCGTGGCCATCGTCGTCCGCATGGGGAGTGGTGCGGACAACTCGCCTGTCCGACTGGATAATGGCGGGCAAACCACCGTCGAGCATTGAACGGTCCGTCGTTGGGGAAGGCGCGTCCAAGGAGGGGAACGATGCGCGGTCGTCGCTTGTCGCTGCTGCTGGTCGTACTCGGTATGGTGGGTTTTGGTCTCGGGACGGCGGGCGGTGCGGCACAGGAGGCATCGCCGACCGCCGAGTGCCGTACCACCTGGGACGGGCGGCGTCGAAATCACGACCGACCTCGTCCTCGTCGACGGCGATTACGTCACGGTGCGCTGGACGCTGCGGGGAACGCATTTGGGCGAGTTCCGCGGCGTGCCGCCGTCCGGCGCGGAGGTAACCTACACCGGAATCAGCATCTTTCGGATCGAATGCGGTCGCATCGTCGAAACCTGGGACGAGGCCGATCTCTACGGACTGCTGCAACAGATCGGGGGATTGCCGGCCACCGGGGAACCGGCGGCCACACCGACCGCGTGAACGGACCCATTAGACGGCGATGACCAACCCCACTCCGACCGCGACGAAGACGACACCGATCGCGGCGAAGAGTGCACCGATGAGGCGAAACATCCGCTCCTGGGAGCGGGCGGCGGCGGTCGCTTCAGCTTCGGTCCCGACCTGGATGACGAACGTCTCCTTGGCGCCGGTGGTCGCGATGGCGGGGGTACCGTCGTGGGTGCCGACAGGGCCGAGGACGTAGAGGGGATCGCCGGCGGCAATGATCTGCTCGGTGATCTCGTAGCCGAGGACGCGGTCGCCGTCGTCCGTCCGCCAGGGGAGGGAGACGGTGACGCCCTTGACCTGGAGTTCGCCGGCGAGCAGATCGCCGGCCCGGTCCTCGGGGCGGGGGTCTTCCTGGCGCTGGGCGGTGACGCGACCGGCGATGTCCGCACCGGCAGGAACGAGGCGGACGCGGCCGGTGGAGTCCGCGAGCCAGAAGGGGCGATCGCTGGCCTCGGATGCGACGGTGGTTCGTTGCGTGTTGGACGTCATGGGGTTGTCGTCGGTATCGCTACGGTCTTCCGCGACCTGGACGACGCTGACGCCGTAGTAGAGGCAGGGCGTGTCGCTGAGGGGGGCGACGAGCGAGGATGCCGGATCGGCGCCGGGGTCGCCGGCGGTGGTCCCGATCAGTTCGACGGTGCCCGTCGCGCTTCCGGCGAGGACGGCCGCGGCGGTCGCCGTCGGCGTGGTCGCCATCAGCCGCGCCCTGGTGCCGGCGACGGGGGCGACGACCCAAACGCAAAAGCCGCCGATGGCGGCAAAGGCGGCCCCCATCAAGAGGACGAGGATCTTGAAGAACAACTGGTCGTGCGATCCGGGTCCCCAAAGGATGAGGACGGCGGTGAGGACGATCAGCGCCACCAAGACGGCACCGCCGACAAGGATGGCGCGGCGGACACGGGTCGGATCGAGGTCGGCGAGGGCGACCGAGCCGCCGGTGTCGGCGCTCCACCTCTTGCCCTTGAACCACTGCTTCTCCTTGGAGATCATCGGTGAAGCCCCCGCCGTCTCTGCCGGGATCCCAGACCGGGACCAGGCCGCCGAGGTGCAAGCCCGCGTTCACACGACCGCCCCCGCCAGGATCGACGACTCGTATCCCTGGGAAATGCGCGGGAATCATCGCGCTCGGTGGGGACGCCGTCAATGCCGACGCTACACCCGCCCGAGGTGCGTCTCCTTGCTGCCGTCCGGGTACTTGAGACCGTAGCCGAGGACGCGGTCGAGGGCGATGTGGGCGCCCCAGATCAACGCGAGGTCCAGGGCGAGAGCATTGCCAAAGGCGGCGATGAGGAGAAGCGCGCCGGGGAGGACGAAGGCGTGGACGAGGTTGTAGGCGGCGGCGCCGGTGCGGGGACCGGCGAGGAAGGCGAGGAAACTGAGGTCGGGGGCGAGGAAGGCGAACGCGAAGAGCCACCAGGACCCGCCGTGCCAGGCGTAGACGCCGGCGGCGGTGGCGAACAGGACGAGCGATTCGGCGCGGAGGAGGAGACGGGGTGCGATGAGCGGATTGGGCATCGGCTTCCGGGAGTCGTCAGTCGCTCGTCGCTAGTCGTCGGTCGTTGGTTGGGAGCAGCGGGTCTCGGGTCTGAAGCCCAAAGTCGCACGGACTGTCGAGATAGAATCCAGTAACCCGTTCTGACGACTAACGACTGACGACCGGCGACGAGCGATTGGCGGACGGAAAAAGCACACAGCCCCGGCAGACCCCGACGCCGACACACGAATCGTGTCATTCGCCGCCACGGCACGTCGCCCCGCAACGCGTGCCGCTTGAGAGAGTGACCGCCGGTTGGGCTTCGTGTGGGTGCCGCCCCGCAGCAGCGCCCGTCGGTTGCCGTTCCGCTGATTCGTGCCCCGGGGCCGTTAGCCCATCGGAACTGTGTGTACGGACAGAATAGACGTACACCTCGGGTTTGTCAAGGGGTCACAGGGGGCAATTTTTGAGGAATCTTTGAGGGGGTCCGCGCGGCTGTGTACGTACCGACAAGTTTACCGCAAAACGCGCCGTTGTCCAGTGGGCAAGACTGCCCGGGACCGGACGGGATGATCGGTCTACGCGAACGGACTCCCGGCGGCGAAGTCGGTCTCGAAGGTCCGGTCGAGGCGGCCGATGAGGGCCGGGTCGTCGATGAGGAGACCGAGTTCGCGGTTCTGGTCGAGGGAGGTGGCGGTGAAGTTTTGCGACCCGATGAAGGCGCGCCGCTCGTCGGCGACGACGAGCTTGGCGTGCACGTACAACTTCGGGATGGTGCGGACGGCAACCTTGTCGTCCATCAACTGGAAGTAGTCGGCGCGGATCTCCTTGTCCTGCTCGTCGGGGACGATGAGGCGGACCGTGACACCGCGTTTGGCGGCGGCAACGAGGGCGGCGATCGATTCGTTGTCCTGGACGACTTCGGCGTAGACGTCGAGGCTGGTCTGGGCGCTGCCGATGAGCTCGAGGAGTTCGCGGCGGCTGCTGGAGGGGCTGACGACGAGGGGACCGTCGGGCGGATCGGCGGCGGCGGCCCAGTCGGCTTCGAAAACGGTCGCGGCTTCGGCGACTTCGCCGGGGCGGGTGGTGATGGCGCCGAATTCGCGGTTGCCGGTGAAGGAGGTCTTGGTGAGGTTGAGGTTCATGATGATGGCGACGGCGCCGTCGACGACGAACGTCTTGATGTGGGCGAAGCGGTAGGGGGCCGGCGCCCAATGGACTTCGACGCCGCTGTCCTGGAGGCGGGCGAAGGTTTCGGGTTGGCGGCCGGCGCCGCCGAAGGGGTGCTGCTCCAGGATGACGCGGACGCGGACGCCGCGGTGATCGGCGTCGATCAGGGCGGTGATGACGTCGTTGTCGCTGAGGAGGTAGACCTCGAGGTCGACCGATCGTTTGGCGGCGGCGAGCTCGTCGAGGATCGGTCGGCGGCCGTCGTCCGGTTCGACGAAGACGCCGACGACGCCGGCGCCGGGGGAGGCGGCGACCCCGCCGGCGGCAGGGGCGGTCGTGGCGGCCGCGGCCGTGATCGGGACGGTCGGGGTGGACGTGGCCTGTTCGAGGAGATGGGAGCGCCAGGTGAGGAGGAGAACGATGAGGACGCTGATGATGAGCCCGGTGATGCTGGTGGATTTGCGGCGGCTGCGTGAACCGCCGGGCGTGGAGCGTCGTCGGCTCATTTTCGGCCCCCCCGGCCCCCCAAACGCCCAGAGGGCACCCGGGGGAGACGGCCGCTCGCCGCCCTTCCGGACGGCGGGCCGGGCGCGGAGCATCGTTCACCCCCGGGTGCCCTCCGGGCGTTTGGGGGGCCGGGGGGGCCGAAGCCGGCGGGGGCGACCACGGTCACGTGCCTTCGCGCTTGCGCCAGGATCGGATTTCGGCGGCGTGCTCGTCGTAGTGTTCCCAATCCTCCTGGACGTGGGCGGGACGAAGGTTGGGGAGGGCGCGGTAGGCGTCGAGGAACGCCCGGTGGGCAGTCTCGAGTTCGGTAAGGATTTGGTCGACCGGCCAGTCTGCTTTCGCCGCGTGGTCTTGTTCGTTCAGACGCTGCCAGTCGGATTCGCCGTCCGGTTTCGGTTCACCGGCGAGTTCTCGTGCCGCGTGATCGGCGCCGACGCGGTCCCAGAAGGCGACGTGACCGAGGAGATCTTTCACCGTCCAGTCGCCGCAGACGCCGGGCTCGGCAAAACGGTCGGCGGGGATGCCGGGGATGGCGTCGGTCAGGTTCGTCCAGCTCGCGTCGATTTGGGCGAGGATGTCGTCTCTGGTCATGGCGCTCCTCCTCCGAGGAAACGGGAAAGGTCCTTCGCTTCGCTCAGGATGTTCTGGGAGCGCGATGCGAAGGACCTCTGGCGGGACGCGAACGCGATGTTAGGCGGCTTTGACGGCGGTAATGAGTTTGGTGACGGAGTCCTTGGCGTCGCCGAAGAGCATGGTGGTTTTGGGATCGTGGAAGAGCATGTTTTCGATGCCGGCGAAACCGGACTTCATGCTGCGCTTGAGAACGATGATGCTCTTGGCCTGGTCGACGTTGAGGATCGGCATGCCGTAGATCGGAGAACTCGGATCGTTGCGGGCGGCGGGGTTGGTGACGTCGTTGGCGCCGATGACGACGGCGACGTCGGTGTTGGCGAAGTCGTCGTTGATCTGCTCCATCTCGTAGAGGTCGTCGTAGGGGACGTTGGCCTCGGCCAGCAGGACGTTCATGTGGCCGGGCATGCGACCGGCAACGGGATGGATCGCGTACTTCACGTCGACGCCGCGCTCTTCGAGGACGTCGGCGAGTTCGCGGACCGCGTGTTGCGCCTGAGCGACCGCGAGCCCGTACCCAGGAACGATGATGACGCGCTCGGCGTAGGCGAGGGAGACGGCGGCGTCCTCGGGGGTGGTCTCGCGGATCGGCAGGGCCTCACCGGCGGCAGCAGTTCCCGCGGCGCCGGGGGCGGGACCGCCGCCGAAAGCGCCGAAGAGGACGTTCGTCACCGAGCGGTTCATCGCCTTGCCCATCAGGAGGGTCAGGTAGGAACCGGAGGCGCCGACGAGGGCACCGGCGATGACAAGCGCCTGGTTGTCGAGGACGAGACCGGTGAGGGCGGCGGCGAGACCGGTCAGGGAGTTCAAGATGGCGATGACGACCGGCATATCGGCGCCGCCGATCGGCAGGACGACGGCCGCGCCGAGGGCCAGTGCGGCGACGAAGAGGACCCAGAGGAGGGCTTTGGCGCTGGTCTCGCCGCCGCCGATCGAGATCACGAGGATACCGACGACGAGGATGGCGCCGAAGAGAATCGCGTTGTAGAGCTTCTGGTTGGGGAAGGTGATCGGGCGTCCGCTCATCAACTCCTGCAGCTTGGCGAAGGCGATCATGCTGCCGGTGAAGGAGATCGAACCGATCAGGGTGCCGAGGGCGATCGAGAGGACTTCGCCGCGGCCGATGTCGTCCTTGTGCATGAACTCGCCGACGGAGACGAGGGCGGCCGTGGCGCCGCCCATGCCGTTGAAGATGGCGACCATCTGCGGCATGGCGGTCATCTTGACGCGGCGGGAGGCGAGACTGGAGACGGCGGCGCCGATGATGATGGCGACGATGATCAGGACGTAGTTAAGGGTGCTCGCGTGGTGGGTAACCGTGTCGACGCCGTTGACCGTGGTGTGCGTTTCGATGCGGAGCTCGCGGCTGATCAACGTCGCGACGATGGCGATCGCCATTCCGACGGCGGCGATCTGGTTGCCGCGGCGGGCCCGGGTGGGCGTGCTGAGGAACTTCAGACCGACGATGAAGCAGATGGCGGTGACGAAGTACGAGATGTCGACGATGGCGTCGCGCCAGTTATCGATCATTTCTTCTGCCCTGCTCCTGCCGCCGGCTTCCGTTTGAACATCTCGAGCATGCGGTCGGTGACGACGAAACCGCCGAAGACGTTGGCGGCACCGAGGATGACCGCGAGGAACCCGATGACCTTGAGCCACCAGGGATCGGCCTGGCCGAGCACGATCATCGCGCCGAGGAGCACGACGCCGTGGATGGCGTTGGTGCCGGACATCAGCGGCGTGTGCAGCGTCGCCGGTACCCGCCCGATCAATTCGACCCCGAGAAAGATCGCCAGGAGGAAGATGTAGGCTCCTAGCATCACGTCGTTGTCCACAGTCCTCACTCCGTTCGTGGGCGGAAGGCGGAAGGCGGAAGGCGGGGGGAACGACGGGGCGTCATTGGCACGCACACCGTTCTCGCATCGCGTCCTTTCCTTCCGCCATCCGCCTTCCGCCTTCCGCCCTAACTCGTCGCCGGCGCGGGATTCAACCGCGCGAGCGTGCCCTGGTGCAGGATGTTGCCGTCCTGGGTGATGATGGTTTGGTTGAGGATGTCGTCGTTCATGTCGATGGTGTAGGTGCCGTCGTTGGCGATCATCAGGGCGAGCAGGTTCTGGATGTTTTTCGAGTACATCTGGCTGGCGTGGACCGGCAGGGTGCTGGGCAGGTTGGTGATGCCGATCAGGGTGACGCCGTGGCGCTCGACGATCTCGCCGGGAACGGTCAACTCGCAATTGCCGCCGGTTTCGGCGGCGAGGTCGACGATGACCGAACCGGGGGCCATCTGCTCGACGGTGGAAGCGGGAATGAGGCGGGGGGCGGGGCGACCGGGGACGGCGGCGGTGGTGATGACGATATCGCTCTTGGCGGCGCGGGCGGCGAGACCTTCTTGCTGTTTGCGGAGGATGTCCTCGGTCGCCTCGCGGGCGTAGCCACCGGCGCCGGCGAGGTCGGCGCCGGTGTCGATGACGACGAATTTGCCGCCGAGACTCTCGACCTGCTCCTTGACGACGGCGCGGGCGTCGTACGCCTCGACGACGGCGCCGAGGCGGCGGGCGGTGCCGATCGCCATCAGCCCGGCGACGCCGGCGCCGATGACGAGGACCTTGGCCGGCGGGATGGTGCCGGCGGCGGTGGTCAGGAGCGGGAAGAATTTGGCGGTGTGGTCGGCGGCGAGGAGGACGGCTTTGTAGCCGGCGACGGTCGCCATCGAAGAGAGGGCGTCCATGTACTGGGCGCGGGTGGTGCGGGGGATGGCGTCCATGCTGAAAGCGGTGATCCGGCGCTGGACGAGCTGGCGGACGAGGTCGAGGTTGGTCATCGGTTGGAGGAAGGCGATCAGGGTCGCGCCCGGTTTCATCTGGTCGATCTCTTGCGGATCGGGTTTCTGGATTTTGACGACGAGATCGCCCTGACCGTAGAGGGTGGCGGCGTCGGGGACGATTTTGGCGCCGGCCTGGACGTAGGCGTCGTCTAAGAAGAAGGAGCCTTCGCCGGCCCCGGCCTGGACGAGGACGGTCAGACCCGAGGCGGCGTACTTCTTGACCGCGTCGGGGATGAGGGCGACCCGGCGCTCGTTCGGGACCGTCTCTTTCGGGACGGCGAGGGTCGGCCGGCTGGCGGCGGTTGGGGGTGGTGGGGCCGTGGTGGCTACCGGCTCGGTC
>DATBFX010000059.1:0-3144 GCA_036558305.1 Thermomicrobiales bacterium
CGCATCATACGCCCCATTGCCTGCCCCGCGGTGGTGCCGCGGTCGACTCCGCTATACTCTGGCCCTCGACGGCTGGACCGCGGCCATTCGCCATTGCTCCGGACCGGTGGGGGCTCCCATGACCATCGCCGCCCAGCGCACGCCGAACGGACCCGCTCCGAACGGCCCGAGCGACGACCGTCGCCCGCTCGTTCCCCAACCCGCCCAAACGCCCGCGTCCATCCCGGCGGCTCCCGCCAATCGGTGGCTGCCGTTCCGACCTGACAGGCCGGCATCCGCCCTGGTCCGCGCCGATCTCCGCACGCGAGCCGACCTCGTCGCCGGCTTGCAGCGGACCCGTGGCAATGGCTATGTCCAACGCCTCGTGGCCGAGGTCCGCCGCGCCGGTCCCTCCCCCATCGGCGGATCGAACCAACGCTGCGCTGCCACCCCGTGCAGTTGCTCCGCGGAGGAACAGGCGGCACACGAGGCGGGTCACGCTATTCACCGTACGCCCACCGGCTCCCTTGTCCAGCGAGAAGACGGGGATGACGAACAGCAAGCCGGCGGTGGTTCGCTCGTGGACGCGGTGGTCGGCACCGTCTCCGGAGCGGTCGAGAGCGGTTCCGCCGCGATCGAAGGCGTCTCGGAAGGCGCCGGTCAGGTCGCCGAGACCGCCGCCGGTGTCGCCGAAGCCGCAACCGGCGTCGACACCCTTACGGATGGCGCCTCCCAGGTCGCCGCCGGGGCGTCGCAACTCGCCGAGGATGCGGCCGACGCGGTCTCCGAGGGAATCACGGCGGCCGGCGAGGCCGCGGGCGGGATCGTCGGCGGCATCGTCGGCGGGATCACCGGCGAAGATGCGACCGGGGACGGCGTCGGGGGAACCGCGGCCACCGGCACCGACGTCTCCGAAGTCGCCGGCCGAAAAGACGAGGGGCGGGGCGAGGACGCCTTTTGTCAGCCCTTCTCGGACGGGTTCCGCACGCTGACCGTCCTCGGCGAGATGAACCTGATCGTCCCTCCGCTGATGTCCGGCGCCTTCGGCAGCGGCGTCGCCGCCCTCTGGACGCAATTCATCAAGGGCGGCGCCGCTCCCCAGGACATCAAGGATCCGGAGATCATCGACTCCTTCGCCCAATCCTCCACCTCCACCGACGCCGCCGACCAGATCGCCGACGCCGCCAAGCAAGCGGTCGAGGCCCAGCCCGCGCTCCCCGACGGCGTCCACGACCTGGAAAAACTCGTCGATTCCGGCCGCCGCGCCACCATCGGTCGCGGCATGGACTTCAACAACCCCTTCTCCAAGGCCGGCAACATCGCCGGCGGCGTCAGCACCCCGCCCCAGACCAGCGCCCCGATCGGCCACCTGCCCGGCCCGGTCGACGACTCCCGCTCGCCCGAGGGCTCGGCGGTCGTCGCCACCCAACCCGACGGTACCCGCACCATCCTCGTCCGTCCCCGCTTCACCGTCGTCGACACCGTCGATTTCTGCCCCGGCGGCGCCGGCGCCTTCATCGAACAGACCCTCACCGTCCCCCTCTCCCAACTCGAAGCCTCCGGCGTCTCCGGCGACGTCCCCTTCACCGTCAAATACGGAACGCCGGCAATAACCCGCACCGCCGGCAAAGCCGCCACTCGCTGAACGAGTTCGTTCTCAGCCCCCTTCCGGGGGCGTCGTCGGTTGAGCGCGCGGGTGCCCTCTGGGCGATTCAGCCCCGCGCCGTCAGACCCGCGCAAGCTCCCGAACAAGTCCGCGAAAGGCACCACCCATGACCAACCCCACCGCACCCGCCTCCTCCCGCACCTCACGCCTCATCAACGCCCCCCGCGAAACCCTCTACCGCGCCTTCACCGACCCCGCCGCCCTCGCCGCCTGGCAAGCCCCGGGCGAGATGACCGCCAAGGTCCACGCCTTCGACCTCCGCGTCGGCGGCGGCTACACGATGTCCCTCTTCTATCCCGCGTCCGACCAACCGAACCGCGGCAAAACCGCCGACCGCGAAGACCGCTTCACCGCCCGCTTCCTCGAACTCACGCCCCCGACCCGGATCGTCCAGGCCATCACCTTCGACTCCCCCGACCCCGCCTTCGCCGGCGAAATGATCATGGAAATCACCCTGGCCGCCCGCGACGGCGCCACCGACCTCACCATCGCCTTTGACCACCTCCCGCCCGGCATCCGCCCGGAAGACAACGACGCCGGCACCCGCTCCTCCCTCGACAAACTCGCCCGCTGCGTCGAATCGTCCCCACCTTCCGACACTCGCGCCGATTCCTAAACCCTCTCCCTAACCTGGCATACTCCCGACTCCCGATTCCCGACCAATGGAGGTGCGCCATGGAAATCCGACGCTTCTCGGCCGATCTCAAAACGCCGATCCCCGGCGACCACCGCGGACTCTGGGCCGTGCCGATCCAGTTCGACCGCGCGAACCTGTTCACCCAGGACCTGGACGAGTTGGCCCAGCGGCTGAACGGCCTCCCGATCCTGCTCGACCGCCCGATGATCGTCGTCGCGATGTACGTCGACCCGCACGGTTCGATGGACGAGCACAGCGCGCCCGAGCCGGTCCTCTTCCTCGTCACCGCCGGCCGCGGTTTCGTCCGCATCGGCGGCCCGACCGGCGAGACCCGCGAGGTGACGGCCGGCGATGCGGTCCTCTGGCCGGCCAGTCTCGACCACACCGTCTGGACCGAGGACGAGCCGCTGTCGGCGATCGTGGTCCACGGCCCGCCCGAACGGGCGAGCACATCGGCATCGACAGACGACGAAAAGGCTTAGAATGTGAGGAGTCCGTGAAAGCATGCATCGGCTTCGCCGGGCAAGCCCGACCGGCGCGGCCCGAAGTCACTCCGGTGCCGGCGGGACCCATCCCGCCGCCCCGCATCGCCCGGCACCGGCATAGGAGAAGATCGCGATGGACACGTTGATAGGCATCCTCACCGCCATCATCGCCATCCTCATCGTCGCCGTCTCGCTCGGCGCCATCGCCCTCGTCACCACCGGCGCCGGTCTTCCCCAACTCCCGCGCCGCCCAGCGCGCCCAGCGCGCCAACCGGCCCGCCCCGTCGCCGCCCTCCCCGCCGCGCCGACGACCCCGATCGTCGAGGCCGACGCGGTCAGCCGCGCCGCGCCGGCTGCTGAACCCGTCGCGGTCACCC
>DATBFX010000060.1:0-6699 GCA_036558305.1 Thermomicrobiales bacterium
AAGGCCAGCCCCGATTCGGTGAACGAGGTGCCGGGCCACGGGCAGACGGCCCGCCAGCCGTCGTGGTAGAGCGAGCGGTGGCCCATCATCTCGAAGTACTGGGTGACGTGCAGGGCGGGCGCCGCGGCGGCGTCGAACGAACCGGCAGCGCGTCCCGGTCCTGCACGTCGGGGTCGTGCCGCGACAGCGTCGTGCTGGCGGGGACGATGCCGAGTTCCTTTTGTCTGGCGAAGACCTGCGCCCGGTACGCGTCCCAACCGGCGTCGAACTTGCCCTTGTACCGGTCGGCCCACTCCTTCGGGACGTGTTGGGGAGCGTGGCAGGCGCCGGTGAATTCCTGCCCATCCCCGTCACAATCTCGGTAAACCTCGGTACGCGCCCGGTCCAGGCTGTAGTAGCCTTTCGGTGAGGATCGAGATTTGCACAGAATTACAAGATTTCCAGAGGATTTTGGCAGGGGTCGAACCTGGAGTAGACATGTCGAAGCCGTCGCCGATGCGCATCGGAGCCCGAAGCTCGAATCTGTCGCTCCGGCAAACAGCCGAGGTCGGCGACCGACTGCGCGCCGCCTGGCCCGACCTTGAGGTCGCCGTCGAGGTCATCGCCACCTCCGGCGATCGGGCCCTTGAGACGCCGCTGCCGCTGCTCGGCGGTAAGGGCGCCTTCACCGAGGAGTTGGAAATCGCCCTGCTGGACGGGCGGATCGATCTCGCCGTTCACAGTCTCAAGGACTTGCCGACCCGCCAACCACGCGGTCTTGTCGTCGGCGCCGTACCCGCACGCGCCAGCGTCGCCGATGTTCTCATCAGCCGCTCGGGCGCCGGACTCGCCGACCTTCCACCGGGGGCCACGATCGGGACCAGCAGCCCGCGACGATCGGCGCAACTCCTCCACGCCCGCCCCGATCTCCGGTTGCTCTCGATCCGCGGCAACGTCGACACGCGCCTCCGCAAAGCGCTCGACCCCGGCGGCGACTACGACGCGATCGTGTTGGCCCGCGCCGGGCTGGAGCGCCTCGACCGGCTCGACGCCATCACCGAGGAACTCCCGCCGACCGTCATGCTGCCGGCACCGGGCCAGGGCGCGCTGGCCGTTCAATGTCGAGACAAATCCGCTCTGAAAGCCCTGCTCGCTCCCATCCACCACACCGCATCGGCGCTCGCCACGATCGCGGAACGGGCATTTCTCGCCGGTCTCGGTGGCGGCTGCTCCGCCCCCATCGCCGCGTACGGCCGGTTCGACAACGGCGAGTTCCACCTTGACGGCCGGGTAAGCACACCGGACGGCCGGAGTCAGATCGACGTCCAATGGACCGGACCGTGCCCGGACGAGCCAGCCGCGACGGACGCGGGACTCGCCCTCGCGCGGAAGGCGAGCGAGGAGGGCGCCGGCGCCCTCCTGGACGCGAACCCATGACGAGTGCGCTCCTCGGCAAACGGGTCGTCAACACGCGAGCGCTCCACCAGGCGGGCGAATTGGACCGGCTCCTCCGTGAACGGGGCGCCACACCGGTCTCGTACCCTTGCCTCGCGATCGTCCCGCCACTCGATCCGGCGCCACTCGACGAGGCACTCTGCGAACTTGTCTCCGGTCGGTTCGACTGGCTCGCCCTGACCAGCGCCAACGCCGTTCGCGCGATCGCCGAGCGATTGGAAGCCCGCCATCTCCGGCTCCCCGCCGAGACCGGTTTCGCGACCGCCGCCATCGGCCGGACGACCGCCCGGGCGGCCGAGTCCGCCCTCGGACTCCGGCAGATCGTCGTCTCGCCGGAGGGCCGCGGAGAGGCGCTGGCGCGCGCGATCCCGGCGTCCTCGGGATCGCGTGTGCTTTGGCCGGTCTCCGACCTCGCGAAACCGGAGGCGGCGGATCTCATCCGCCGCCGAGCGGCGGTCACGATTGTGACCGCCTACCGCACGGTGATCGGCACCGGCGGTGTCGACCTACCCCACCTCTTGAGGAGCCGTCGGGTCGATGCCGTCGCGTTCGCCAGCCCCTCGGCCGTCGACGGCTTCGTCGCCCGCCTTGACACGGATGGGGGCGATCTCGCGGACGTCGAATGTGTCGCGGTCGCCTGTCTTGGCCCGTCGACGCAGGAAGCCGCGCTGTCACGCGGTTTCGCCCAGTCCCGGACGTCGCTCTCGCCGACGTTGCCGGCGCTGATCGAGACGTTGGAGGTGGCCCTGCGGCCGCCCGCCGGAGGAGCACCATCGTGGTAGCCGAAATCGAGCGCACGACCGATCGCCGGACATCGGGGTTTCCGATCGCGCGTCCGCGCCGCCTTCGCCGCACCGCGGCATTGAGACGGCTCGCCAGGGAGACGCGGCTCTCCCCGTCCGACGTCATCCTCCCGCTCTTCGTGCGACCCGGTCGCGACCTGGCGATCCCGATCGCATCGATGCCGGGTCAGGTGCAGTGGTCGGTGGACCGCCTCGTCGGCGAGATCCGGACCGTCGCCAAGCTCGGCATCCCGGCGGTCATGCTGTTCGGTATCCCCGAGCGCAAGGACGCCTGCGGGAGCGACAACTGGGACCCGAACGGCATCATCCCCCGCGCCATCCGGGCGATCAAAGACGCCGTGCCGGAGATGATCGTCGTCTCCGACATGTGCTTTTGCGAGTACACCGACCACGGCCACTGCGGCATCGTCAACCTCTCGGACAGCGAGTACTTCAACCCGTCCCTGCCGACGGGCTACCTCCTGAACGACCCCACGCTCGAATTGTTGGCGCGGGCGTCGGTGACGCACGCCGAGGCCGGTGCCGACGTGATCGCTCCGTCCGGCATGATCGACGGCATGGTCGGCGCCATCCGGTCCGGTCTCGACGACGCCGGTTACGACCACGTCCTGATCATGAGTTATGCCGCCAAGTACGCCAGCGGCTTCTACGGTCCGTTCCGCGAGGCGGCGGAGAGCCCGCCCCAGTTCGGCGATCGCAGCCAATACCAGATGGACCCCGCGAACCGGCGCGAAGCTCTGAAGGAAACGGCGCTCGACATTGCCGAAGGCGCCGACGTGGTCATGGTCAAACCCGCGATGCCGTACCTCGACGTCCTCAGCGACGTTCGCCGCGCCTTCGACGTGCCGGTGGCTGCCTACCAGGTCAGCGGCGAGTACGCGATGCTGCACGCCGCCGCCGCGAACGGCTGGCTCGACCTCGAACGGTGCGCGCTGGAAGCCCTGACCGGGATCAAGCGGGCCGGTGCCGATATGATCATGACCTACTTCGCCAAAGACCTGGCGCTGTGGCTGAACCAATGACCGGAGACGGTACCCCGCCGAGTCGCTTCCTCCGCGCCTGCCGGCGCCAAGCGGTCGACGCGACCCCGATCTGGTTGATGCGCCAGGCGGGGCGGTACATGCCGGCCTACCGCGCCTTGCGCGAGCGGTACGGGATCCTCGACCTGATCAAACAACCCGAGCTCGCCTGCGAAGTCACCCTGCAACCGCTGGCCGAATTCGATCTCGACGCCGCCATCATCTTCGCCGACATCCTGCCGCTCCTGGAAGCGATGGGTCTCTGCCTGGAATTCGTCCGCGGCGAAGGACCGGTCATCCACGATCCGCTCCGCACCGCCGCGGACGTCGAACGCCTCCGCACCCCGCCGCCGGAAGAAGCCCTCGGCTTCACCCTGGAAGCGATCCGCCTGGCGCGAACGGAGCTCGCTCCGAGCGGGATCCCCCTGATCGGGTTCAGCGGCGCCCCGTTTACCCTCGCCTCCTACGCCGTCGAAGGGGGAGCCAGCCGGTACCACGCGCGGGTCAAGGGCCTGATAATGGGCGAACCGGCCATCTGGGACGCCCTGATGTCCAAACTGAGCGACGCCGTCGGTCGCTATCTTGTGGCCCAGGTGCAAGCCGGAGCACAGGCCGTGCAGCTATTCGACAGTTGGTGCGGCGAACTCAGCCCGGTCGACTACGCATCCTACGTGCTCCCGTACACGAAGCGGGCGATCGATGCGATACGGGATGCCGGGGTACCGATCATCCTTTTCGGCGTCGGCACGGCGGGTCTCCTCGAACGCCTCCGCGACACCGGCGCCGACGTCATCGGCGTCGATTGGCGGATCGCCCTCGACGAGGCCCGCTGCCGCCTCGGGCCGGCGGTCGCGGTCCAGGGGAACCTCGACCCGATCGCCCTCTTCGCTCCCTGGGACGCCCTCCGCGATCGGACGCGGATCGTCCTCAACCAGGCCGGCGGCCAACCGGGCCACATCTTCAACCTCGGCCACGGCGTCCTCCCGGAGACGCCGCTCGACAACGTCAAGCGCCTCGTCGAGTTCGTCCATGCCACGACCGCTGCTTGAGATGCACGACGACCCATCGGCCGCGGTCGACGTCGCCATCGTCGGCGGCGGCATCGCCGGCCTCTGCGCCGCCTACCGTCTCCAGCAGCGCGCCCCCCACCTGCGGTGCGTCCTGCTGGAAGCCTCGGACCGCCTCGGCGGCAAAGTCCTGACCGAGACGATCGAGGTCGATGGTCACCGATTCGTCGTCGAGGCGGGACCGGACGCCTTCCTCGCGCAGAAACCGTGGGCATGGCAGCTCGCCGAAGAACTCGGTCTTGCCGACCGCCTGATCCCGATCAACACCGTGCCACGCCCCGTCAGCGTGCTCAAGCATGGCCGCGCCATTGCCCTCCCCGAGGGCGTCTCGCTCCTCGCCCCAACCAAGGCCTGGCCGTTTGTGCGCTCGCCGCTCCTCTCGCCGGGCGGCAAGGCACGCGTAGCTCTCGATCTCGCCATCTCGCCCAGAGCCGGCGACGGCGACGAGTCCCTGGCCGCATTCGTCCGCCGGCGTCTCGGATCCGAGGCACTCGACTGGATCGCCGAACCGCTGATGGCCGGGATCTACAATGCCGACCCGGAACGTCAGAGTCTTCTCGCCACGTTTCCCACCTTCCGTACGATCGAGCGCGATCACGGTAGCCTGATCCGCGGGCTTCGCGCCGTTGCCCGCGGCCGGCAGTCCGCGCCACCGAGTCCGGCGTTCCTGTCACTCCAATCGGGTATGCACGAGTTGACCGACGCGCTCGCGACCAGGATCGGTTCGATCGCCCTCAGCGGCGCTCCGGTCGAGCGCATCTGTCGCACCCCCGACGGGTGCTTCACCCTGACCCTGGTGGATCGTCGCCCCATCACCGCCGCGGCACTCCTGTTGGCCGTTTCCGCGAGTGAGGCAGCCCGATTGATCGAACCGATCTCCCGTCATACCGCCCGCGCTTTGGCGTCGTTGCGAACCGTCGGCGCCGGATCGGTGTCGCTCGCCCACCGAACCCAAGACGTGAGGCGGCCCTTGCCCGGCTACGGACTCGTCGTGCCGCGCCGTGAGCGCCGGCCGATCAACGCCATCACGGTCGCCTCGCGGAAATTCGACGGGCGCGCGCCGACCGGTTGGCAACTTTTGCGGGTTTTCTTCGGAGGTTCACGCAGCCAGGCAACGATGTCCCTGAGCGACGATCACCTTCTCCGCATCGTCGGCGAGCAACTTCACGGGCTCCTCGGCATCGACTCGCCTCCTTCGTTCCATCGCATCTACCGCTGGGAGGCGGGCAGTCCCCAGTACGACGTCGGCCACCTCAACCGCATCGCCCAGATCGAATCCGGACTCCCCGCCGGCGTTTTCATCACCGGCAGCGCCTACCACGGAGTTGGCCTTCCCGACCTTGTCCGTGCCGCGACGGCAGTCGTGGACCGGATCATCGGCGCGCAGCTCATGCATCCTGCCGCCCAAGGAGCAACCGCCCATGCCTGAACACCCTCAATCCTCCTACACCACCTTCTGGCTGTTCCGCGTCACCGACCGGCTGTACGAATGGACGGAAGCCGAGCGCCGCCAGGCATGCAATGCCGCGCTCGACATGCTCGTCAACCACGGATCGACCGTCCACCTCCGCGGCGCCTACTCCACCGCCGGGCTCTCCGCCGGCGTCGACCTGATCCTCTGGGTCGTCGCCGGCGATCCCGAGGCCTTCCAGCGCCTCGCCGCGGACCTGCGCCGTCCGCCGGTCGGCGGGGCGCTCGAACTCAGGCACGCCTATCTCGGCGTGGGCTCGGCGTCGCAATACGATCCCGACCACGGACCGGCCTTCCTCCGTGGGCTGCCGCCGAAGCGCTACCTCAGCGTCTACCCGTTTTCCAAAACCCCTGCCTGGTACCTTTTGCCCTTCGAGCAGCGACGCGATTTGATGGTCGAGCATGGCAAATTGGGCGCCGAATTCACGTCGATTCTGACCAACACGGTCAGCTCGTTCGGCATCGCCGACCAGGAATTCGTCGTCGCCCTCGAAGACGACGATCCGGCGGTGCTGGTGAAGATGGTGCAACGGCTGCGCGCCGCCAAGGTGCGGGAATACACGCAAGTCGACACGCCGATCTTCCTGGGTCTCCGCAAGGAACTGGACGCGGCGATGGAGGATGCAATGGCGCTGCCAAACAGTCGGCAGACAGCGGAATTCGTGGCGCAGGGAACGGCTGTGTCGTAGGGGAAGGTCGCCGCGCTCCCGACGAGATCACGACAACCGTCTCCTCGATCTGACGGGAAAGCGATCCGCATTTCGCTCCGCCGACCGCCGTTGCCACAATGCGAAGACTCGGCAACGGCACCAGGATGCTACGCTACCGGTATGTTGATCGCGAATCAACGAGGAGCTGCCCGATGAGGAGTCTCTCTCCACTTGCCGAATCGCTCCCCCGCTCCGG
>DATBFX010000061.1:0-16044 GCA_036558305.1 Thermomicrobiales bacterium
TGAACGTACCGAGATCCAGGATCTCGTAGTGGGTGAACCCCGGGTCCGGTTCGGTTTGGGAGAAATGGCGCCGCATCCGCTTGGCCGCGGACTCGACGCTGCCGTAGCGGTAGAGATAGGTCCCGTAGACGACCGTGTCGCCGCCGGCGTCGAACGACTGGTTGAGGACGTAGAAGTCGACGGCGTCGACCATGATCCGGTTCCAGAGGTCGGTGTCGTCCGCCGTTTCGTACCACATGGGAAAATCTCGGCCGCCGAGACGCCGGTAGTCGTCGCCCGTCGTTTCGTAGATCCGCCGGCCGTCGCCCAGACGCAGGGCCATCGGACCGATGCCCTCGCCGGGTCCCCGCGCCGTCACCTCCGCCATCCGCTTCGAGACGATCGTCGCCAGCCGTTCGATCGTCACCGCGTCCTGGTCCAGGATCGGGTCCGGCATCGATCCGGTGTCGCCGAAGCTGTTGCCGATGAGCACTCGGGCCACCAGATTGTCGCGCCGGAACGCGATGACCAGGACCGGATCGGGACGGTCGCGCCCGCACGTGCAGGTACCGCGCAGGATGAACGAATGGGTCGCGATCGGTCGATTGCCCGGCACCACGTCGTAGCCGGCGTCGAGACTGTGGCTGGCGATGGGGAAGATCCAGTGGTCTGCCGCGTCGCCATCGGGGTAGACCCACAGCTCGGTGACCACGTATTGCCGCGAGCGGTTCGGATCGGACGTCGGCGGGTTGTACAGTTTGGTGAAATAGAGCGGCACCGCCCCGTCGGTTCGCGCCTTGGCGACGGTGGTGCCATCCTCCGCCGCCCACTCCTCCAGCGTCATCAGCTTGCCCCATCGCTCGCGAAACCCCGGTACGCCGAGATCGTCCGGCCGCAGGACCATCGCCGCGAGGTCCGGCAGGACATCGCCTTCCACCACGCCCGAAGTCCGCGTCGTCGGGCCGGGGGTGCCCGCGATGTCCGGTTGGATGTCCGTCTCGCCGTCGGCCGCGTCCCCGGCAGCGGGGAAGAGCGGTGCACCCATGGCCGCGTCGGGCGGGATGTCGCGGACGGACGCGGACGGCTCCGGCGTCGCCGCATCTTCCGCGAAGGCGTGAAGCCGCAACGAGGTCTGGCCGGAAACGACGAGGAGCAGCGAGAGAACGATCCAGAACAGATTGAGCGGTTTCATCGTCGGACTCCCACCATCGATAAGGCAAAGACACGTCGCGGTTCGAGATCGTGAGCGCAACCGATGTCACCGAGATTGCGGCGCGTTCGGGTACGGCACCTGAGCGGCGCGGCCGCCGTCAGCCTCTCCATCGTTCCGACAGAGCGCCGCCCTACAGTTGGTCGGGGATTGGCAGGATCGTAAGGCACTGGCCGTTCTGCAGGCAGTCCGTCTGCGCCGATACCAGGATGTCGACGGCGTCCATCGACGGAGCGGTGTAGGCGCCGACGTCGATCGAGGCAACGACGTCACCGACCCGTACGTAGGTCCGCACAAACTGCAAATTCCCTTTGCCATAACCGAAACGGACCGTCAGCGACTCGTCGCCGTGGCCGGAGGTGTCGGCCACGATTTCGACGTCCTTGCCGAAACTGTTGACCGCGGCGGGGGTGCGGGCGAACCACGCCGAGGCGGATTCCTCGGTCGGGAAGCCGTACAAGTAGGTGGAATACCAGACCGAATTGTTGGCGGGATGCATGGCGTACCAATAGACATCCGTCGCATCGCCGAACCCATCGTTGAAGTGGTCGGACTCTGCTCGATCCTTGAAGTACTGCGGAAGATCGACGTTATCCAGGCGCAGGTAGTCGTCGTTGACGGTCTCGAACCGTGCGCTGTCGTCGCCGAGTCGGAGGACCGCCGTGCCGAGCCCGGTGCCGGGTCCCTGCGCGGAGACGTCCGCCATGCGACCGGCCATGATGCGCCCGAAGTCCGCGATCACCGCCGCGGTCAGTTGGTACGTTCCCGAGAACGGTGATTCGTCCGGCGCGAAGTCGGAGAGGTCGATCTGGGCGACGAGCGTCCCCTCGCGGAACACGACCGTCACGGCGGGGGATTTCGTGCCGGCACAACCGCAAAAGCCGTGGCGAACATCGACCGCATCGCCGATGGTCGGCACCTCGGCGAATCGCTCGTACCCTTCCTGATCGAGTTCCCGCTCAACCCGGTTGAAGAGCGTTGTGGCGTCACCGGCACTGGCGAACGCCCAGAGGTTGGTTCCGATCGCCTGTCGCGGGCGGTTCCAATCGGCCGGCCGCGGCAGCTTGATCACGTTCCAGTAGCGCCGGCCGGCTCGCCCGATCGTCCACGGAACTTCGACGACGTCCATGCCGCCGTTTGCTTGCACCCAGTCGCCCGTCAAATCGCTCCGCCGGATCACCATCGCCGCCAGATCGAGCACCGGAGGCCCTTGCGTAGAAGCATCGGGTGTCCGGTGAACCGGCGCGGGTTCGGCCGCGACCATTGCCAGGAGTCCGCGTTGACCCGCGGCGAACGCGACGGACATGAACGCGATTGTTAGCAGACCCATTCGTTGCAAGAGGCGCATAGTTCCTCCCACTCCTCCCTCTGTCGAGGTTGCGAATATTACGTATCTCGAATCACTACGGCGCATTTCCAAGCAAACGGCCCCGTGATGCCGTAGGGGCGGACCGGGTGCCCCGTGGGCGATGTCCGCCCTCCTCCGTACGCGCATTCGGCGAGGGCGGACATCGCCCACGGGGCACCCGGTCCGCCCCTACGGAACCGACTCATCTGCAACGCGCCGTAGGTCGTCCAACGCCGATCTCCGAGGCGATCCATCCGTCGCCCCGCGGGGATCGGCGCGGTGCCGATCGTACGATCACATCTTCCGCGGTCGGACAGTCTTCCTCATCCCGCCGACGACGTAATCACCACCGTCGAGTACCGACGGCAGCACTCCTGCTTTTGACGTATCGCCCGGTCGACGTGGTGCGGGTTCGGGGTCAGACGAACCCCTCACGGTGGGCAAACGTGGCGGCGGCGACGCGCGAGTCGAGTCCGAGTTTGGCCAGGATGTGGAGGACGTGGGTTTTGGCCGTCACCATCCTGATCCCGAGCGCGTCGGCGATCTGCTGATTGCTCTTGCCCTGGGCGATCAACCGGAGAACGTCGATTTCGCGGTCGGTCAGACCGTGGCGGTCTGCCGGAGTGGGAGCCGGCTCCGAAGCGGACCGGGCCGGCGTCGCGAGCGTCGCCGCGGCGGCGATCACCTCGTCCGCACTGAGGGCACGACCCGCGCGCCGGGATTCGGCGTAACCGTCTTCGCCGAGCGACAACCTGATCTCGGCAACCGCCTGATCGTACGACGGGCGGCGGGAAGGTCGGATCGGCACGCCGCTCCGCTCGCGGATCACGTCCGCGGCACCGAGCAGGCGTGCCGCCAACGAGGCGTCGCCGGTGTGGCAGGCGACGAGGGCCAACCCCTCCAGCGATCCCGCCAGGTGCCAGGGTTCCGGATCACGCCCCTCGCTCTGGATGCTTTCGAGCAGGGCGGCCGTCGTCAGGGCAACGTCGCCCCGCGACCAGGCGACCTCGCCCAGGTAGCGCAGCGTCGTCGTCAGGTTCGATGTGTCGCCGAGCGCGCGGTACACGGCGACGGCTTCGGCGAGCAACGCCTCGCCCCGCGCCGGGTCGCCGCCGCGGGCGACCACCAGACCGAACGGTCGGAGGACGTAGGGTCGCCAGCGGGGACCGAAGCCACCTTCCGCCCGGCGCAGCGCCTCCTCGAACAGCGGGATCGCCTGCGCCGGATCCTGGGAATCGCCGGTGCCGATGGCCAGGTAGACGAGCGCGGCGAGCCCGTTCTCCTCGTCGCCCACCGCCGCAAAGAGAGTGCGGGCCGCCGTGAGGAGCGTCAGACCGCGTTCGACCGCCAGTTCTCCGATCGCCAGGAGACCGAGTCCCATCATGGCCTGGGCGCGGGAACCGGGATCGACGGCCGTGGGCGACGCGTCCGCCGCGGCAAGCGCCCGCCGCAGCCGATCGCGCGTCTCGGCCACCAACCCCGTCGCGAAACCGTACGGCCAGAGCGCCGCGGCCAGCCGGACCAGCGACGCCACGTCGCCTGACCGTTCAAGCCACTCAAAGGCGGCGCGGAGGTTGTCGCGCTCGGGATCGAGTCTGGCCACCCAGGTCTGTTCGAGGTCGCCCAGGAGGTAGACGAACGGCGGCGGTTCGGCGAACGCGCCGAAATAGGCCGCGTGCGCTTGCCGCACCGCAGGCTCCTCGCCGCTCGCCGCCAGCGCCTGCAACGCGAAGGCCCGCACGGTCTCCAGCATGCGGAACCGCCCCGCCGGCGCGTCGACGTCGTCGACCACCAGCAGACTCCCGTCGACGAGCGAGGCGAGGCCGTCGAGGACGGAGGCGGCAGGGGCACGAACCGTCTCCCCCGACCCCCGACCCCCGACCCCTGACCCCTGCGGTCCGCAGACCGCCTCCGCTGCCGCCAGCGTGCAGCCGCCGGCGAAGACGGAGAGGCGGCGAAAGAGCGTTTGCTCGTCGGAGGTGATGAGGTCGTAGCTCCAGGCAACGGCGTTCCGCAAGGTTTGCAGGCGAGCGGGTTGGTCGCGGGGGCCGCCGGTGAGGACCTGGAGCCGGTCCGTCAGGCGGGCGAGCAGTGCCGGCGGCGGAAGGACCTTGCTCCGCGCGGCGGCGAGTTCGATCGCCAGCGGCAATCCGTCGAGGCGACGGCACGTCTCGGTGATGGCGGCACGGTTCGCGTCGGTCAACTCCAGGTCGTGGCGAACCGCGCGGGCCCGCTCGACGAAGAGCGCGATGGCTGCCTCGTCGCCGAGCGGCGGCACCGGAACCTCCCGCTCCCCGGTCAAGCGCAGGGGAACGCGGCTCGTCGCGAGGATGGTGAGACGAGGGCAGGCATCGAGGAGAGCACCGAGGTCGGCCGCGGCGGCAGCGACCTGTTCCAGGTTGTCCAGCACCAGGAGCGAACGCCGCTCGCGCAGCGCCAGGGCCAGGAGCGAGAGCGGCGAGCGGTCACCCGACTCCCGCAACCCCAACCTTTCCGCGATCGTCCGCACCACGAGTGTGGGGTCGCCCACCGATGCGAGCGCGACGAACGTGAGGCGACCCGCGAACTCGTCCGCCAGTTCCTCACCGATCCGCAACGCCAACCGCGTCTTGCCGACGCCGCCGGGACCGGTCAGTGTCACCAGCCGGACATCAGGTCGCCGGACCAGAGCGCAGACGGCCGCGACGTCTTCCGTTCGCCCCACGAGCCGGGTGAGGGAAATCGGGGCACCCGAGCCGCGACCCATTGCCGACGTGCTCGCCATGAACGACTCCGAGGGGAGGAAGCTGCTATCCGGGGCGGTCGCATCATGACGCGCGGCAATGGCGTCGTCAACGCCATGGGAGATCAGTTCAAACCTTGCCGGTGGACGTAGGCGGCGGCGGCGGCGCGAGTGGGCAGCCCCAACTTTGCCAGGAGGTTGGCGACGTGGGTTTTGACGGTGAGGACGCTGATGGAGAGATCCGCGGCGATCTCCTGATTGGAACGACCCGCGGCCAGTAGGCGCAGGACCTCGACTTCGCGCGGCGACAGCCCCGTGGTGGATGATGGCACCGTCGTCCCCGAGACGGTCTTACCAGGCCGTGCGAGGGTCACCGCGCGGGCGGCCGCCAGGATTGCGTCGCCCTTCATCTCCCGTCCGCTGTCCCATGCCTCGACGAACGGGCGCTCGCCGAGGTCGGCGCGGAGTGTGGCAAGCAGGCGATCCTGCGCCGGTGTCAAGGCGGGTTCCAGGGGGATACCCGCCACCTGTCGTAGCGCGTCGGCACAGCCGAGGAGGCGTGTTGCGAGCTCGCACTGGCGGGCGTCCGCGGCGATCTCCGCCAGACCTTCGAGCGCGTTCGGCACGTGCCAGGGTTGGGCGTGCTCCGGATCGAGCACCAGGCATTCCTGGTAGCACGCCACCGCCTTGCCGTCGTCGCCGGCCAGGCGCGAGACCTGACCGAGGAAGCGGAGACCGACCGCGGCGCCCAACCGGTAATCGTTCGCCCGCTGGAGGGCGATGCCCTCTTCGAGCAAGCTCGCCCCGCGCGCCGGATCGCCTGCACGTGCCACGACGAGGCCGAGATTGTTGAGGGTCAGTCCGACCCAGATCGGGAGCCGTAGGCGCCGAAACAGGACGAGTGCCTGTTGGAAATGGTCGGCAGCACGGTCGGGATGCCCCTCGTCCTGCTCCGTCACCCCGAGACCGAACAAGGAAGAGGCCAACTGTCGCTCGTCGCCGATCGCTTCCCAGGCGGTCCGCGCCTCCGCGAGGTTGGCGATCGCTTTCTCGTAGTCGATCGCCCCCATGGCCAGCCAACCCGCGGCCAACGCCAACACCGCGCGCGACCGCGTCGCGTTCGGTGCGTCGACGAGGGCGCGACGCGTCCGGTCGATCCAGGTGCCGCCTTCGCTCAAGTGGCCACGGGCGAACCAAAACGACCAGAGGCGACCGATCAACGCCGCGACCGCCGCGATGCGACCGGTCTGCTCGTACCAATGGAGCGCGGCGCGCAGGTTGTCGTGCTCGGCGTCGAACCGGTCCAACCATGCCCCGTAGTTGGGGTCGAAGGCATGGCTCTCCGCCTCTTCGAGAAAACCCAGCCCCCACGCCGCGTGGACGTCGCGAACCGTCTCTTCCTCACCGCTCCTCGCCAGGCACTCCAGACCGAACTCGCGCACCGTCTCCAGCATCGCAAAGCGCGGGGCGCCCGTGTCGAGTTCCCCGTCCCCCCGCACGAGACTCTTGTCGACGAGGGAGGCGATCCCGTCGAAGGGGGGCAGGGGGGCACCCCCCTGCCCCCCTACGTACTCGGCCGCCTCCAGCGTAAAGCCGCCGGCAAACACCGCGAGGCGGCGGAAGAGCGCCTGCTCGGCGGGAGTGAGGAGGTCGTGGCTCCAGGCGATGGCGGCGCGCATCGTTTGGAGGCGCACCGGGACATCGCGCGGGCCGCCGGTCAGGAGGCGTAACCGGTGGGAGAGACGCACCAACAACGCCTCCGGCGACAGGACCTTGGTTCGCGCGGCGGCCAACTCGATGGCCAGCGGCAGGCGGTCGAGGCGGGCACAGACTTCGGAGACCGTCGCCAGGGTCTCGCCCGTCGGCGCAAAGTCGTGGCGCGCCGCGTGGGCCCGCTCGACGAAAAGCGCGACGGCCGCGGTGCGGTCGAGCGGGGGAACGGCAAACTCCTGCTCGCCGGCCAACCGCAAGGGAATGCGACTGGTAACGAGGACCTTCAGCCCCGGACAGGCATCGACGAGAGTGCCGACGTCCGCTGCCCCCGCGATCAACTGCTCGAGGTTGTCCAGCACCAGCAGTCGCCGCTGGTGTCCCAGTACGTCGATGACGCGATCGCGGAGCGGCCGGTCGAGCGACTCGCGGACGTCGAGCGCGCGCCCGATGGCCGGGAGGAGCAGCGCGGGATCGGCGATCGGTGCGGCCGGAACAAAGACGATGCCGTCGGGAAAGTCGCCGGCGATCGCGTCGACGACGGAGAGCGCCAGCCGGGTCTTGCCGACGCCGCCCGGACCGGTCAGCGTGAGGAGGCGGACCTCGGGCTGGCGCAGGAACGCGCAGACCGCGGCGACTTCTTCCTGGCGCCCCACGAGCGGGGTGAGCGAGGCCGGCAATCCGGTGAATCGGCCGGCGGCCGTCGCGCTTGCCATGATCTGCTCCGGCCGCACGCGTGCGTCGTCGATAGACGCATCATGCGGCCGAAGGTTCGCCCTGTCAACGAATCCGACGTACGAGTTTGGCCCGCGCTCGCTCCTTGGGTCGGTCAGTCGTCAGTCGTCAGAACGGAGTGGCAGGTGGCAAGGCCGGCCGAAAACGTTACTTGGGACTTGAGACTAACGGTCCAATGTCTACGCTTCTTTCGCCGTGTCGGCCTTTGCCTCGCCGATTCCCTGGTCGTTGATTGTTCGCGGCCGCAGCCGATCACCCACCCGTCCCGAGCTTGCCGAGGCATCTCCCGGAGCGCAGCGGAGGCGTCGCCTTACCGGCGGGATTCCTCTGGCGGAGAGAGATTCCTCGGCAGGCTGCCGTGAAAAACTCCCCGATGTCCGCGTACGTATGCAGGGTCGGTTTTCCTGCCGCGGTGGCGCCCCGACGGGGCATGAGGACTCGGAACGACGAGGTGGCTGATGGCGATGACCCTGAATAGACCCGGCTATGCCGTGACCGTAAAGACTTGAACCAAGTCCATCATCGCGTGCGCGGCACCGCTCCCTTGATCCGGCACGTAGCAAAGCGCCGGGTATGTCCCCGGTTGCAGATCGGGTACTGCCCGGGCCGTATCACCGGCCGAAAGGATGCCAACGCCCCCGGCGGAGACGATCTGCGCCGGATCGGGCAGACCCGGCGGCGGGATGGTGCCCTCGGGGAGCATCATCAGCGCCTGCACCTGTTCCAGCGTCGTCCCGTTGGGCAGCCGCGAGAGACCGAAGCGGCAAACGTTTGCCGCGGCAGCGCATCGGGACCTCCGACGAGAGTCAGCGCGAGCGCGAGTCCGAGCGGAACCGTCCGCATCAGGCACCGGTGTGACCGAGGCATGTTCCGAACTCCTTATGGTCTGAACCCAATCATCGATTTCCAAAGCCGCTCCCCGATCGCCGGCCACGCGATCGTCGGGGCGGTGCGCCGGTCTGACCGGCACGGTCCCATCCTGGCGGCTCGCCGCGACGCGTTCATCCTCCCGGCGACGTAATCCCGTCTGCCGAGTCCGCGAAGGTTTGATCCTCCCTTCCACGTAGGAGCGAGGAGGGGATCGGGAGCCGTCAGGCCCTCGCCGGTGCCAAAGAAGCGATCGCATCGATCGCGCGATCGATCTCTTCGGGCGTGTTGTAGACGTGCGGCGAGAGGCGAACGTTGCCACCGCGGGCCGCGCACTTGACCCCGGCTTCCGCCAACGCCGTCTCCGCCGCCTCGGCATCGGCCACCGCGAGGCAGACGATCGACGAGGTCGGCGGTTCTAAACCGAGACCGCTGGCCAGGCGCGCCGAGAGGTCGAGGACGGAGCTCAGGACACCCTCGCGCTGCCATTGCACCAGCAACTCCAGCGAGGGGCGGGCGCCGACCCAGGCGTGCCAGGCGAGCGAGACGTCGAACCGCGAGGCATCGTCCCGGTGGAGGAACGGACCGCCGTACGAGTTGCCGTAGAGCGGGTCCGTCGTCCGCCAGTTGGCGAGGTACGGCGGCAACTCCTCCCAGTGGTCGCGCCGGACATAGAAGAATCCGACCCCACGCGGGCAGAGCAGGTGCTTGTACCCGTGGCAAACCAGGTAATCGATGGCAGGCAGTTGGGCCGCGACCGGGACGAACGGAATCGCGTGCGTCGCGTCGACCAGCACCCGCGCCCCGTACCGTGTCGCCGCTTCGCAGATCGCCGCCAGCGGCGCCGTCCGCCCCGATTGCGACTGCGTCAAACTGAACGCGACGAGCCCCGTCCCCGCCCCGATCGCCTCGTGCAGCGTCGCGAACGGCGCTTCCCGCACGCGCACACCGCGGTCACCTTGCGCCACCAGCAGCGGGTAGAGCACGGAGGTGAACTCCCCCTCCGGGACGAGCACCTCCAACCCCGCCGGCAGACTCGCCGCGATCAGACCGACCCCGGCCGAGACGGTCGGAATCAGGGCGATCTCCGCCGTCGCCGCGCCGATCAACTCGGCGAAGAGCGCCCGGCAGACCTCGCCTTCCCGGTCCCACTCGTCGATCCAATCGGCGCTCCCGTCCTGCCACCGACGGAGCGCGCGCTCCAGCGACTCGACCGTCGGCCTGGGCGGCAACCCGTAGGTGGCTGCGTCCAGGTAAGCGAGACCGGGCGCGGGGGCGAAGAGGGTGCGAACGGCGGTCGGAATGGTCATCTGGCGACATCCTTTCGACGCGGTCGGACTCGATGACCAGTAGCATCGCACAGCCGGTGCACGGGCAAGAGGGGCAATGCCGACGTCTCGACATCGATCCACCATGGTTGGGTCTTGCGACCAAGCCAGGAGCCGGTCTCGTGATAGAGTGGATCGGTAGCAGCGATGGCAACGTCTACGCCAACGGATCCTGATGGGGGCGGTCGGCAATCGAACCCGGTGAGGAAACGGCATCGAGGAGGCAGCAATCGTGTTCGTCTACGTCGGCACCTACACCGAGCCACCGTCGGGCAGAGCCGAAGGCATCTACGTCCTTCGGTTCGATACCGGGTCTGGCTCGCTGACCCCCGTGCGCACCGTGACCGGCGTCCCGAACCCGTCGTTTCTCGCCCTCGGCGCGGATCGGCAGCACCTGTACGCCGTCAATGAGTTGACCGAAGGTGGCGTCAGCGCCTTTGCCCGCGATCCTCGGACCGGCGAGTTGCGGGCACTCAATCGGCAGCTCTCACACGGCGCCGATCCCTGTTACGTCGGTCTCGACACCTCCGGTCGCTTCGTGCTCGTCGCCAACTACAGCGGCGGTACCGTCTCGGCGTTGCCGATTGCGGCGGGTGGCACACTCGATCCGGCGTCGAGCGTGATTCGGCACGAAGGTTCGAGCGTCGACCCGACGCGGCAGACGAGACCCCATGCCCACATGATCGGGTCGACGCCGGACGGGCGCTACGTCCTTGCCACCGATCTCGGCGCCGACCGGATCGTGGTCTACCAACTCGACACCGCGACCGGTCGGCTCGTGCCGAACGCCTCCGGTCCCCCGTTCGCGGCGGCCGAACCGGGTGCCGGTCCCCGCCACTTCGCCTTCGCCCCGAACGGCCGCACCGTCTACGTCATCAACGAACTCGCCTCGACGTTGACCGTCTACGCGTACGACGGCGAACGCGGCGAACTCCGCTCTCGCCAAACGGTCTCGTCTCTTCCCGTGGGGTTCGCCGGCGAAAACTCGTGCGCGCACGTCGTCGTGTCGCCGGACGGCCGCTTCGTCTACGGGTCGAATCGCGGCCACGACAGCATCGCCATTTGGGCGACCGACGAGACGTCGGGCGAGGTGACCCCGGCCGGCCACGAATCGACTCGTGGCAAGACCCCCCGCGGCTTCGCCCTCGATCCGACCGGTGCCTGGCTCCTTGCCGCCAACCAGGACTCGGACACCATCGTCACGTTCCGGCGCGACCCCGGTTCCGGCAACCTCACCGCGACCGGGCAAGTGACCGAGATTCCGTCGCCCGTCGCCGTCCTCTTCGCCCAGGACTGAGGCACCACCGGTGTCCGATCCCGGCAGCGCGCCCGAGAGACAGGGCATGGACGGAGTCGAGGTCTTCTACGGCGACTACGCACCCGACATGCTCCTCGCCGATCTCCACATCCACACCCGGCGCTCCGACGGCTGGTGGTCGCCCGAGCGCCTCGCCGACGCCGCGCTTGCCCGCGGGTTGAGCGCCATCGGTCTGACCGACCACGACGACATCGCCGCCGGCTACACCGTCGCCGACTGCTGCGCCCGGCGCAACCTGCCGCTCCGCGTCTACCCCGGTTGCGAGGTTTCGGCCCTCGCCGACGGGCATCACGTCCACGTGCTCGGATTCGACCTGACCGAGGAGGTCCCGCCGTGGCAATCGGTGCCGGCGACCGTCGAAGCCATCCTGCGCCAGGGCGGTTTCGTCGTCATGCCCCATCCGAAAGCGCCGGGTTTCGGCTACCCGACCTTTGCCCAAATCCTCGACCTCGGTCTCCCGGTCGCCGTCGAAGTCTTCAACGCCAGCGTCTGGGATCTCCGGCCGATCACCCGTCGCCGCGGGCAACCCGACGCGAACGAAGGAGCGCGCATTTTCTACGAGACCCATCGGGACCGCCTGGCCGGCGCGGTCGGCGGCACCGATGCCCACTTTCGCACCGTCGGCCGCGGTCTCACCGCCTACCGCGGCGACCTCCGCGCCGCGCTTGCCGCCGGGCAGACCGCCGTCGTCTACCGCTCCCAGCGTGAGCGTCTTTACCCGTGGGACGTCGCCGGCTATTTCGCCGGTCTCCGTCGCCTCGACCACCGCCGCCGCCTCAAGTACGGCGACCGTCCGCCGGGTGCCTAAATCACACTCGGACGCTTCTTGAGCATAGCCGTCGCTGATACCGCGGACGGAGGGAGGTCCTTCGCTGCGCTCAGGATGTCCAGGGGAGGGATGCGGCTCCAATGAACATCCTGAACGGAGTGAAGGACCTCTCCCCGTCGACGCCAAGACCAAGAAGGTCGGCTGGTCGCGTGTCGCCTCTGCTACCTATGACCACATCACCATGCGGGCGGCGACCCCGCTCCCATTGACCTCGCGCGGTCTCCGGCCAGAATGGACGCCACTCCATCCGCGCGGACCGGCCGGCGTCGTGCCGAATCGTTCAGCCGCCCGTCATGATCCTCGACCTTTTCGAGGCGAGGTCCGCCGAGGCGGGTCAATCGAGCCTCGCCTCCGGGTGCGGTCCTTCGTTGGGTTCCCTCGCCATCCCTGAGCGACAGGAAGGAGCGTTCCACCATGGACGGGCATCGCTTTGATGCGCTCGCCAAAACACTCGCCGCCGCATCGTCACGCCGCGGGCTCATCGGTCGGGTCGGCAGACTGGGCGGTGCCGTCGCCGCCCTTGCCGGCACCGCGGCGCTCGGCGTTCAGGGGCAACGCCGTGGCGCTGCTCAGGACGAGTTCTCGATCGACCACTTCAAGTGCTACGACGTCACGCCGATCGACCAGTTCACGCCGATCGAAGTCGAGCTCAAAGACCAGTTCACGTCGGGTCGCGTCCGCGTCAATCCGCCCGACACCCTCTGCACCCCGGTCGACAAGAACGGCTCCGGGATCCGCGACCAGGAGTCCCACCTCACCTGCTACCCGATCGATGAGATCGATCAGCCGACCCTGCCCCCGGCGGTCGTCGTCGACAACCAGTTCGGCAGCCTGACGCTGAAGATGGGGAAGACCCAGCGCCTCTGCGTCCCTTCGCGCAAAACCATTCCGCCCGACGAGGGTTGCGAGCCGAAGGGCGACCACTTCACCTGCTACAAGTCGAGTCCGCTCGAGGGCGACATCAAACCGCTCCCCTTCAGACTCACCGACCAGTTTGGCACGGAGCGGGTGCGCATCCAGGATCCGCGCGACGTCTGTACCCCCACCGACAAGAACGGTGAAGGGGTCGGCGACCCCGACCTCCACTACGAATGCCGGCAGATCGTCGCCGCGTCGCCGGCGTTCCAACCCCGCAAGGTCACCATCGAGAACCAACTCGGCAAATTCACCTTCGCGGTGGAGAAACCCGATGTCCTCTGCGCACCCTCCTGCAAATCGCTCGACGGACGCTGCGACGCGATCCCGAAGGCGAACCACTACGAGTGCTACACCGGCACGACCACCGAAGGCGAGGTCCAAATCGGTGCCGTCACGCTCAAGGACCAGTTCGATTCCGGCGAGGTGAAGGTCGACGTCCCCGCCATCCTCTGCACGCCGGTCGACAAGAACGGCGGTGGCATCGTCGACAAGACCCTCCACTACGCGGGTCACCCGATCATCTCGTCCCCCGCGTTCGAACCGCGGAAGGCGTTCGTCGGCAACCAGTTCGGTCAAACCCTCTTCGAGATCGACGCCCCGGAATTGCTCTTCGTGCCGTCCTGCAAGACCGTGCTCGAGTAGCGCGACGACTACAGCAGATCGAGGCAGTCTTCCAGATCGGCGCAGAGGTCCGCCGGGTCTTCCAACCCGACCGAGACACGGAAGAGCCCGTCCCCGGCGTAGGCTCGGTACCGGCGCAGGTGCTCGTCGTCCAGGCGGAACGATCCCGCCTGGACGTCGGCCGTCGCCACGTAGACGATCAGGCTGCGCTGATGACCGAGCGAGACCGCGTAGTGGAAGATCCGCAACCGCTCGGCCATGATCCCGGCAAGGCGCGGACCGTCCTCGGCCCGAAACGCGAGCATCCCGGATGCGTTTTCCATCTGTCGCCGCGCCAGCGCGTGCTGGGGATGGGACGGCAGCCCCGGATAGAAGACCCGCGTCACTTCGGGATGCGTTTCGAGAAAGCGCGCCACCGCGAGCGCACCCTCTGCGTGAGCCGCCATCCGCAACGGCAGCGTATCGATCCCGCGGTTGATCAACCAGGCGTTGAGCGGCGCCAGCACCCCGCCCAGGTGGACGCGGGCGTCGAGCCGGAGCGCGTTCATCGCCCGGCCATTGCCGATCACCGCACCGCCCATCGCGTCGCCGTGACCGCAGAGGTACTTCGTCAACGAATGCACGACGCAATCGGCGCCGAGGGCGAGGGGCCGCGTCGCGATCGGCGTCGCCCACGTCGAGTCGACCGCCACCTCCGCCCCGTGCCGGTGCGCGATCTCGGCGACGCCGGCGATGTCGGTCAACCGCAAGATCGGGTTGACCGGCGTCTCGATCCAGACCAGTTTCGTCGTCGGCCGCATCGCCGCCGCCACTTCCTCGAGCTCCGAAGTATCGACGAACGTGACCGCGATCCCGAGGTTCGGCAAGGTGTCGTGCGCGAACTCCGCGACGCCGACGTAGGCGACGTCGCTGATCACGGCGTGATCGCCTGCCTTCAGCTTGTGGAGTAGCAGCGCCGACGAAGCCGCCATCCCGCTGCCGAAGGCGACCGCGTCCTCGGCCTGCTCCAGCGACGCCAGCTTGACCTCCAACTGCCGCACCGTCGGATTGCTCCAACGGCTATAGAGGTTCGGCAGATCCTCCCCCAACGTCTCCGGATTGCCGAAACTGCTCCCCGCGTTCGCCTGCACGAACGCGGGCGGCAAGATGAACGTCGAGGCCATCACGATGTTCGGCGCCGACGCCGCCGTCGTCGGGTCGTGGACCTCACCGGCGTGGATGGCGCGGGTGCGGACGCCGAGGGGACGAGATCGTCCGGTTCGCTGAGACATTTGGACTTCCTTGCAGTTCTGGACAATGCAAACATCTGGTGAAAACCAGACTCTGCCCTCCGGTCGAAGTATGACCGATCTCCCATTTCGCGCGTTCCCGGTGATCACATGGTCGAACTACGCTTTTGCTAAAGAGGCAGGATTTGTCGTTTGGGCAGATGGGGTGCCACTGATGAGGGTGATGGCCATCGATTGGTCGGGCGCCGTTTCTGGATCAGAAGGCAAGATATGGCTCGCGGAAGCCAGCGACGGAAGTCTCCTGCGTCTTGAGTGCGGCCGAAGCCGTGAGCAGGTTGCGGACACACTTATTGAGGAAGCCCAGCGAGATCCCAACTTCGTCGTAGGCATCGATTTTGCCTTCTCGCTGCCAGCCTGGTATCTGGTTGAGCTTGGACTCACCGATGCCCACCAATTATGGGATTTGGCGGATCGTGAAGTTGAGCATTGGCTCGCTTCTTGTCAGCCGCCGTTTTGGGGCCGTCCCGGAACCCGAAAGCCGAGCTCCATCGAACACTTTCGGCGTACGGAGCGAGAAGTTCCTTCTCCTGGGGGTATCTCACCCAAATCGGTCTTCCAGATCGGGGGTGCTGGTGCCGTTGGAACTGGGTCGCTGCGCGGCATGCGGCTGCTTCATCGGTTGGCTGGGGAACGATTCTCGATATGGCCATTTGACCGCCCCGGGAGTCCCTGCGTGGTCGAGATCTACCCGAGACTCCTGACAGGTCCGGTGAAGAAGTCAAACGAGGCAGCCCGAACAGAGTATTTGCGCGCTCACTTCCCTCTTATCGAGTCTGAGGACGCGATCCGTGCTGCCTCGTCCGAGGATGCATTCGACGCGGCCGTGTCTGCCCTCGTCATGGCCGCCCATCGTGATCGTCTGTCCTCCCTACAACCCGTCACCGATGCCACGTATAAGCTGGAGGGCATCATCTGGCATCCGGCCGCCTGAGATCACGGTCACCGCTGCGTTCGACTCATCGGACATCGCACATTTCTGCTACACCAGTTCGAACACCCGCAGGTAGTTCTCCCCAACACCCTCCGGCTCTCCTAAGCGGCCTGCCAAAAGTCATTTGACAGGGGGTAGGGCGGTGGATATGGTCTGCGGGCGAGGGCGTGCCGGGAGGGGCGCGCCCGTTCGCGCAAGGAGCCCCGCCCGTGACCGATCGCCCCGCCCCCGACCCCGCC
>DATBFX010000062.1:0-13804 GCA_036558305.1 Thermomicrobiales bacterium
CCGCGGCTCCAACGTGCTCGACCGCTTCGCCGGGACCGGACTCGGTCTCTCCGGCGTCCGCCGGATCGTCGTCCAGCACGGCGGCGACGTCACCATCGCCAGCGCCGAAGGCGTCGGCACCACCGTCACCGTCGCCCTCCCGCTGGAGTCTGGGGCGATGGACGAGCACGAGGAGGCCTGAAATGACAGGGCACTACCACCCAAGACCCGCCGGCACGATTTCGTCTTCGAGGAGCGACTCGGGCCTCAGGGGTTGAAGATGCGCAAGGCGATCCCGGACATCCTTGAGGTGCCTCACAAGTCGCCGAGTCTCGTCCCCGAGATCGACGTGGAGGTATTCGAGTTGGTGGTAGATGTGGCCGATTTCGAGATCGCTCGCATTGACGATCGGCTCTCGGCGGCCGTCGCCCGGATAGTGTGGAAGCTTGAACGCGCGTCCGAATCGCTCGATGATGGCGCGCCGTCGCTCCTCGACGTACGGAAGGACCACACCGACCTCGGCACACCATAGGCGTCGTTCGAGTTCGCCCGTCGGATCACCGAAGTCCGTGCCAACCAGGGCCGCCGAATGGATCATCGGCCGGCCCTCGACCTTCTGTACGATCCCATCGCTCCAGCCATCCGGGTCCAGATCGGCTGACACCGCGTGCGACCCGTTCCACGGCTCCCAACCCCGCTCGAGCGCCACGGCACGAAGCTCGGCCGCGGGCTTGAGGAGCGACCGCACTCCGCCATCGGCCAGGCGCTCCGCGGTACCCGGGTCCCAGATCGCGATGTGCGCGATCGTCGCCGTCGCCACCCTGCGGTGGAGAGGCGGCAACGGTCGGTCCCGCAGCAGATCGGCGGCAAAGAGCGTCATGTCGAGCGGCTCGACGTGACCGTCCCAGTGCCGATGGGCCAGGCACGTATCGGCCGCGGGCGGCTTCGTCGCGACCGCGCCGACGAGAACGGCGCAGACCAACGGCCGATCTGCCAGTTCGCTGGCACGGCACGCATGGGCGTATTCCGTTAGGAATTCTGTCCACTCGGATCGCTGAGGAGGACCGAGTTCGTCGATTCCCGTGAGCCAAACGAGTCGTCCCGCGAATGACGGTTCACGCACGAGCGATCCGGCATTGCGGATCGCGGCCGGATTTCCGTGGTGTGGCGAGACGCACTGGGCGTAGAGTTGGGCCACGGGAGGCAGGCGATGGCGCGGATCGACGTCGACGTGTTGCCAGGTCCAACCATCGCCCAACTCCCGCCGAACCGCGACAGACAGCCCGTCAGGCGTGTGGTGGGGCAGACAGACGGCGATATTCATCCCATCGCGCGCGTCGCGGGCGATGGCCTCGACGAAGCGACGAGGACCTGGGAGATCCCACCAGGAGAGCGACACGGCCGGCTCCGTTTGGCTAGGGCGAGAAGTGCTGGAAGACCCGCGCGACCACTTCGTCGACGTGCCAGCACGCGCCCCCGACCGGTTTGGCGATCCCCAAGCGGTCCGCCCAGCGCAACGTGTGGCGGACACGATCGGGCGAGACTTCGCCTTCGACCAGACCGATGAGGTCGTCTTCGGTGATGTCGTCGCCGATCATGGCCAGATCGCGAAGCACCCGGCGCGGCGTCGGTTGGTCGAGCCCGAATGCCCTGGCCAACCGATCGACCTCCGCGGGATCGTCGAAGAGCGCCCTGACCTCGTCCAGACTGCTGTCCCAGTGGCGTCGACTCTCCGCAACCCCCCGATAGAGCCGGTCGAGCAGGATCGGCCAATTGCCGGTGACCTGGGTGATCTCCTTGCGTCGTGTCGGATCGCTCGGGCCAAAGTTCGCGTCTTCAAGCCAATGGCGCAGTGCTGCATCGTCCCACGGACGCAATTCCGTCGAAACGCACTCGGCCTCCACGAGGCGATCAAGCGGCGACGTCAGGGCACCATCCAGGAGCTTCCAGGTGACCTCTGGATCGGCGAGGAAGACGACGCGGACGAACGACACCTGCGACGTGAAGCGATTCACGAGCGCCATCGCTTCCTCGACCCAGGACTCAGTCCATCGCGTGGCGTGGGTGACGAGGACGACGGTTGTGCCGATCCTGTCCCGCCTGCCGAGTTCGAGTTCTCGCAGGCGACGGGCAAACTGCGACCGGTCGGTCACGCCGTCGATCGGCTCGAACAACGACGACTCGACCGCCGATCGCAGGAATGGTTCGACGTCGTCGAGTCCGGCGGCACGGCAGCCGAACACGAGGCCGACTCCATGCGCACGCGTCCGAAGCGTCGACTCTTGATCGGCCGTCAGCGGACTGCGGCGCGCGCGGTCGACGTCCCCCGAGTTCCGGTAAGCTGCGCGGAAGGTGCCCGGCTCGTAGCCGACCGGAGCTTCGCGATCGGCACCGGCTTCCAACTCCCGTTCGATTTCCCGCGTCGTGCCGAGCAGGGCAACCACGTTCGCGCTGCGGAGCGCGTACCGATCCGGCGTCACCTGTCGCAGGATGCCGAGCCCGACCATCTCGTCGAGCAACTCACGAAAGACGTGCGGCGCCGTCGCCTCGCGGAACCCCTGGGGCCACCAGGTCAGCGCTTCTTCCCGAATCCAGTCGGTCGAGAAGCCGTGGAGCGCACCGTGCCCGGCGTGTCCGACCGAGGCCGACCACTCGAGCGCGATCGCGAAGGCGATGACCCGGTATCGCGGATCGAGGTCCAGCGTCCACAGGAACCGATCCCGGATCGCCTTTCGGAGTTCGTCGTCCTGGTACGCCGCGTCGACGTGTTCGCGCGTCAAGACGTACGGCGGGGTCGCGGTGCGGTCGAACGAGGTGACGTTGGGAGCGCTGACCCTGCGCAGCAGGTGGCTACAGTAGAGTTGGATCAGACTCGGATAGTAGTTGGTGCGCGAGAGGATGCGCGTGACCAGATCGGGCGTCTCGAAGCGGTATCCGAGTGCCTCAAACGACTGCTCGATGAGTGCGCGGGCCTCCCGCCACTCGCCATTCTCCAGCAATGGTCCGATGCGCACGGGTGTGCCGTAGTGGGCCAGCGGCTGGTTCTCTTGGCGGGCGGTACGCTGAACGTTGTGGAGCCCGGCGAAGACGACCTTGAACCGACGGTTGGTCTGATCCATGAGCCCCTTGATCCGGGCAACCCGCCGAAAGCCCTCGGCGCCGTCGGATTCAAGGAATCTGTCCGATTCGTCAAGCAAAAGCAAAATCCGGCGGCTGGTGTCGGCTTCGAGCCAGCCCATGATCGCCGCCAGCAGCCGGTCGGGGACATTGAGCGTCGTCCGGAGCACGCCATGACGCTTTAGGTGAAGGGCGATCAAGCGCCAGAAATCGTCGATCGAACGATCGAACCCGATACCCTCGACCTTGAGGTCAAGCCAGACCGCGATCCGACCGGCCGCGGGCTCGTCGAAGGAGCGGGCGACGTCGCGCAACAGGGCCGTTTTGCCCAGTTGCCGCCCCCCATAGATGAAACAGGATCCCATCGGGTCCTCGATTGAGCGCCGTTCGGCCGCGCGGCCATGGAAGACCTCGGGCGGCACTAGGCTGGCCGTGGTGATGTACGGGTTGAGCGTGGTGAACGGCAGCGCACACGCGAAGAACGTCGCCAAGCGCCGCTCTCCCACGGTCGCGAGGTAACGCATCAAGGCATCATCGAGGACCAGCGCCGTTCGACCGGACTGGCGGCAACTGTGGGCCAGGTCGCGTCGCCGTTTTGCGTTCATCACCCCCTGGTAAAAGACGATCACCGGCGCCCCCCGGCCCGTGTCGCCGACCTGACTCAGCAACTCGTCCTCGTACGGCGAGTGTTTGACACTCAGGACGCGATACCGACCCAGCGCCGAGGAACCGTACTGATAGACCGGACACCGATCGCGATCACCGATCGAGTCGGTGATGACGTCGAACCATGGCGACGCCCCTTGCCGCCAAGTTGCCCGCGGATTGCCGAAACCTACGCCCTTGAGGATGGTCTCGACATCCCCGGGGCGGAACGCCCCGTTGCGCTTGGCGAGTGTCCAGGCCGACATCGCCGGTGCCGCATCATCGACGATACGCGCCGCTGCCGGACCCCGCGGCGCGTCCAGTCCACCCCGCGCGGCCCCGCCGGGGTCGGCGAGCTGGCGAACGATGTCGTCGAGGCGGACGGCGAAGAAGTCGCGGAAGCGGTCCACCTCGCTCTTCTGTTCCGGCAGACCGTGGTCGGCCAGGACCATGTCGACGTACTCGGTGGCGGTCGGCGCGTCGCCAGCGGCGAGGACGGCGAGGATGCGCTGCTCGGCGCCGGGCAGCTTGGCGAGCCGCTCCCGAACTGCGTCCATCTCGAGTCGTGCCTGGACGCCGGCGGTCGCGGCCTGCTGGCGCGACCTGAGCTCCTCCCGGATGGAGTCCAGTCTGGCATGCTCGCCGCGGAAACTGACGGCGTCCGCCGCCGCCGTCTTGACTTCCGCGATCGTATCTACGTAATCCGAACGCCGCTCGTCGTCGACCAAGCCGAGGAGGACCGCCCCTTCGACCTGCTCGGCCGCGCGATCCGCGTCGTTGACGAGGGCTTGGCGGCAGTCGCGAAGCGCCCTCGCACGTGATTGCCGCAGTTGCTCGATCCTCACGCCATCGGCAGCCGCAGGCATTGCCTCGAGGTACTCGATGATGCGTTCGGTTGCCTGGTGGTTGCGAACCTCGGACTGATCCCGGAAGGCCGTTGTCCAACTGCCGTCGTCCGCGGCGACGATCGCCACGACCGACGTCAGCACCTGTTCGGCCGTTTCCTGCGGCTCCCAGACGCCGTCCAGAACGAGCGACGATGTCCTCAGCAGATCGGCGTGAATTAGGTGGCGGGCCGCCGGTTCTTCGGCAGCCAAGGGGGAGTTGGGATCGAAGAGCGCGGCAATGTCCTGGACGGCACGTTCGCAGGCCGCGATCGCGGCCAACCCCAGGGCCGGTGCCGCTTCCGCTGCCTGTTCCAGTTCGGTCCTAGCGCACGCCAACTCCTCCAGCACCTGTTGGTGATGAGCGAGGACGCGGACCCGCACCAACTCCGCCTGCGATTCGTGAAATCCACGCTCCCGATCGGGTCGCACTTCTTGCAAGGCAATCCAGCGCCGAACAAAGTCGAGCGCTTTGTTCCAGTTGCGGTGCAATTGCTCCAGCGCATCGGCGACGATCTTCTCGCCGCTCCCCCGTTTGTTGACCCGTCGATCCGTTTCGTGGACAAGCCGATCGAACTCGTCACGATCGGCCAGGTCTTTGAGCTCGGTCTGGATCACCGCGACATTGTCGGCGGTCCCGTCGAGGATCGACTTCCTGAGATACGCGGAGAGGAAGCCGCCGGGAAGGGTCCATCGCCTCCAAACGTCCGACGCGGCGGCGAAGGCGGTCCTCATGGTCGGCGCCCTGACCAACCATTCTTCGACTTCTCGCCGTAGCCCGTCGAGTTCGCCCTGCCAACCGGCCTGATCTTTCACCGTCTTCAACGCCTGCGCGTCGAGCGGCTGCCCTTTAAGGGCATACTCGCCAATCTCGTGGATGTAGGCAGCCAGTTCGGCGAAGCCGTCTTTGAGCTGAATTCTGCTGAGCACCGCCCCGGCTCCGGTGTTCGGCGCCAGGAGCGCCGGTCGGAGGGCAGCCGCTGCAAGGAGGAGATTGGCCGTTCGCTGCCAGGACGGATCGTCTGCGTCCGCAATATCGCCATCGAATCTCGCGAAGTCTGCCCGAAGGAGTGCAGCAAGTTCGCCGCCTTCATAGCGAACGCCTCCGGAGAGTGCGAGGGCGTGGATCGCCCAGGCAGGCGGGAACGGCGCCAACTCGGGGAACGCCCGCTCGCAACCGACGGTGAGGTGGTAGGCAAGCCCGAGTCGGCCATCAAGCAAGAGCCGCCCGAGCAAATCTGTGTAGATCTCGGCTGTGGCTGTGCCCGCCAGGAACTGCCTCGCGATTTCGCGAGCGGCACCATTCGGACTGTGGGTCGTCTTCGCGTCCTCCACCGGTGCGGAAACGCGCTCTCGTGCCGATACCTCAGGCGCCGACTCGTCGCGCGTCGTCACGACGACTTTGTGCGAGGCCGCGGTATCCAACCCTTCGTCAGGAGGAGAAACCGCCCCCTCCGCGCCCATCTCGCCGACTGAAGCATCGGCTTCGAATCGGGCAGCCGTGACCTGTTCGACCGGAACGGCACCGGCAGATTCGGTTCGTGCCACCGGCTCCGCAACTTCACCCTCGCCAGACCTGGCCGCGAATTGCTCGGCAGTTAACGGCTCAGGAATTGGCTCGGTACATTCGACCTCTGTCGCCCGTTCGTCCAGGGCAGATGCCGCAGGTTCAGCAAACGTGAGACCGGTCTCTTCTCCGCCCAACGCCCCGACGGGTTCCGGTCTCGCTGCCATCTCTTCGGACCCCGAAACGTCCGCGGTGTTGTCGTCGTCTCCCCCGCAGCGCTGCGCCGAAACATGCTCCCCACTCACGCCACGGGCCGCAACCCGGACAGGCTGGTCTTCAACGCGAACCCTCAGCCGCTCACGGACCGCGGCAACGGCGAGCGGTTTGCCCCAGGCGTGTGCAACCGCATCGAAAGAAGCCTCCGCCTCCTCGTCAGTGATGCTCTTGGCGTGTTCGACCAACGCGAGCAATCGAGCGAAGGGATCGGTTCCGATCGCGAGCGCCGTTGCCCTCTCCTTGATCTCGTCCCAGGGTTGCAGTTCGATTGCACGTCTGTACCGCCTCGCCTCGCCGTGACACTCCACAAGGGGTGCGAAATCGGGGACGTCCGAGTGAACGACGTTGAGCACCCGTTCGAGAACTTCGACGGCGGCTGAACACACGCGAGCCGCTTCGCCAATTCGGGCAATCGCGGCCCTCAGGTCGTCGATGGCGACATCGCCCACCAGAATCGCTTCGTTGTCCAAGATTGCAGGCTCGCGGGGAGATAACAACTTGCGCACATGCCCCGTGACCGCGTCAAATCTCTCACGGGCGTCGATCATGGCTTCGATCGCGGCCGATGACGGGGGCCTTCCTTCCTCGAGTCGCGCTGCGACATCCCGGAGCCGCTCGCGAATGTCGGCAAGCAGCGCTACTAACCCCTCGACCATCTGCTCGGCTGCTGCGTATTCGTCGTCCTGCTTCGGGGATTCAGTTAGCGCGATCAAAGACGCGTCGACCATGATTCCAGCCCTCTCAAGTGCATATCAGCCCAGCGATCGGCCCCGATGCAGCTTTACCAATCGGTGGTCCTCCCATCGCAGGCGGACCAAACGATGTCTCGCCAGCAATCGTGCCACGCGATTGCCTACTCGCCGGAGGATTGGCGCGGGCCCATGGGCTCGGGTTATCGCCACGGGTGGTCGCCCATGGTCACGCCACCATTCGTCCACGATGCTTCACCAGTTTACTCGCAGGTGACGCCGCTGTCACGCGAATGCCCGCATGAATGAGCCAGGAAGCTGGCGTTCTGACCATATTTGGCGCATTCGGCTCTCGATAAACGGGACCCATCTCCCATGGCCGTTCGGCGAGCACTTGACAGCAACAGAGACCAGACTGTTCTATTGCGCCTGTCTGTTGGCGCGGAAACGATGAGGAGGTCCGCGTTGACTCTGCAATCCCCTCGATGCCTGTCATGCCAGGCGTCGCTTTGCGCGCTTGTCCTGACCCTCGCGTGGACCGCTCCCACATCTGCCTCCACACCCGCCCCGATGTTCCGCGGCAATCCGGGCCGCACCGGCGAGTTGGTCGGTCCCGGTCCGACCGGCACACCGGTCTTGAAGTGGCGGTTCCGAACGGAGGAGGCGGTCGTCGTCTCGCCGGCCATCGCCGGCGGGGTGCTCTACGCCGGCAGCGGGGACCACCACCTCTACGCCCTCGACGCCCGATCGGGTCGGGAGCGATGGCGATTCCTGGCCGGTGCCGGTTTCTACTCCTCGCCGGCAATCGCCGACGGCACCGTCTACGCCGGCGGCAACGACGGCGTCCTCTACGCCGTCGATGCGGCGACCGGCGGCGAGCGCTGGCGGTTCGTCACCGGCGCACCGGTCTGGTCCTCCCCGGTCGTCGTCGACGGTCGCCTCTACTTCGGCAGCATCGACGGCGGTCTCTATGCCGTCGACGCGGCGAACGGCCGCCTCGTCTGGCGCTACGCCACCGACGGCACGATCTGGTCGTCCTCGCCCGCCGTCGTCGCCGGCGTCGCCTACGTCGGCGTCTTTGCCGAGCGTGCATCCGGCCACGGCTTCCTCACCGCCGTCGATACGACAACCGGCACCGAACGCTGGCGGTTCCAGACCGACGGGGCGATCTACAACTCGCCGGCGGTGGCCAACGGGACGGTCTGCGTCGCCAGCAACGACGGAACACTGCACGCGCTCGATACCGCGAACGGGTCGGAGCGGTGGCAGGATCGTCCCGCGGAGGGGTCCGGTTTCGGCTCGTCGCCCGCCGTCAGCGGCGGCACCGTCTACGTCTCGGATCGCGCCGGCAATCTCGTCGCGATCGACGCCGCCACCGGCCAGCGGCGCTGGCGCGTGCGCTACGGTGCCACCCTCGGCACTTCCCCGATCTTGAGCGACGGCATCGCCTACCTGGCAACCGAGAACGGGACGATGCTCGCCGTCGACACCGCCACCCGGGCGGTCCGCTGGGACTTCGAGACCCACGCCGAAACCGGTTCCTCGCCCGTCGTCGCCGGCGGGATGGTCTTCCTCGGCACCGGCCCCTCGTACCGAGAAAACGCCGCCGGCTTCGTCTACGCGATCGGGGACCGGTAGCCAAGGTTCGGTGATCGTCATCCGCGCCGGCCGCGTGCCCCTATGACACTTTTCCCGGTCTCCCGTCTTACGTGATAGACACGTTCCATCGTCCTCCGTTCGCGTGGCGAGGAGGCGTGAGATGCCGGAGGTTATCGAAGTCGCCCCGACGACGGCCGACGACGAGGCAACCCTCGTCGCCGCGGCCCGGGTCGCCCCGTGCGCTTTCGCCTCCCTCTACCGCCGGCACGTCGACCCGATCTACCGCTTTTGCTACCGCCGGCTGGGCGCCAGGGAAGCCGCCGAGGACGCGACGGCCCAGGTCTTCGCCAAGGCGCTGGCCGGTCTCCCCGGTTTCCGCGGCGGGTCGTTCCAGGGGTGGCTCTTCGCCATCGCCTCCCACGTCGTCGCCGACGAGGGGCGCACCGCGCGGTCGCACGCGCCGCTGGCGGCGGCCGTGGGCGTCGCCGATCCCGCCCCCGGTCCCGAGGAGGCGGCAGTCCGGTCCGAGGCGGCGGGAGCGGTCCGCGCCGTGCTCGCGCAGCTCCCGCCGGAGCAGCGCCACGTCCTCGAGTTGCGGCTGGCCGGTCTGACCAGCGTCGAAATCGCCGTCGCCTCGGGCCGCAGCCACGGCACCATCCGCAACCTCCAGCACCGGACGTTGATCCGGTTGCGTGACCTGCTCGGCGTCACCCCACCGAGGGAGGGACCCGATGCCTGACGACCGGAACGACCCGTTGGGACGGGAGGACCGCTATTGGGACGCCGCGGTGCGGGGTGAGCCGCCGGACGTCGCCATCGATCCGGCGCTGGCCGAGGCGATCGCCCGGGTCCACCAACTGGACGACGCGCCGGCACCCGACCCGGTCTTCGTCGCCCGCCTGGAGGACGCCCTCGTCCACGGCGTCGTCCTGACCGGTGCCGGCGGCGCCCCCCGCCCGAACGGCATCGCGACTCCGCTTCCGCTCCGCTCGCCCGCGCCGCACCCCCACCCGAATGGAGTCGCGACCGGCCACGCATCGCGCCGTCGTTGGGTGCTGGCGCAGCTCGCGACGGCGGCCCTGCTCCTCGTGACGCTCGCCGCCGGCTTCGTCGCCCTCCGGTCCCGCCCCGACGAGCCCGGCAACCACCCGGCCGGGGCCGGCGACGGGTTGGAGATTCCGGCCCCGGCCGGGTGGTCGAGCACCCTGTTGCTGCGCGCCACCCTGAAATCGGTTCCGGCGGGCTCGGTCAACGCCCGGCTCGACCGCTGGACCTTCCCGTCCGGGACGGGAGAGTCGTGGGGCACCGCCCCGCGCTTGCCCGAGCTCCTCTACGTCGAAACCGGTCGCCTCACCGTGACGGTCGACGCGGCGGCAACCCTGGCGCGTGCCGCCTCGGTCAAGCGGGGCGCAGCGGCCGTCCCGCCGAATAGCCCGCTCGGTCTGCGGGCCGGCGATCTGCTCGTGGTGCCCGCCGGTGCCCGATTCGCCTTGAGCCCCGACGCTGCCGCCTCGCCCGCGCTGCTGGTCGTGGTCCTCACCCCAGCGGACGATCCGGAACCGGCCGCGTCCGTCCCGCCGGCGGTCGCCGTCCAGCCGCTGGGGACGGGGACCCTGGTCGGATTCTCCGGCGGATCGGGAACCGTCACATTACGCCGCCTCGTCGCCACACCGGGGATGTCGATTCCGGAGGAGGTCACGGCCGGGCCGGAACTGCTCGTCGTCGAGTCCGGAGCCGTCGGTATGCGCGCGAGCGCCGCCGCCCCAGAGGTGACCCGAGCCGCGGGCAAAAACGGCAGTGCCGTCGTCGCGATGGGGGCGCACCTTGTCTTGCGCACGTCGGGCCAGGCGCCTCTCGCCCTACTGCGCTTGACGATCGTCCCGCTCCCCACCGCCGGCAACGGGACGCCGCCGGCATAGCCGCCCGTGCGCAACAGGACGCTCCGGGAATCGACCCGGGGGCGCCGGGAAGGAGCCAGTACCGCCGTTGGCCTCGGCAGCCCCGCACGGAACGATGGACGAGCGCGACCGACACACGATCGACGAAGGAGGACCCCATGCTCGCGACATCGCGACCGAAACTGACCCGCCTCTTCGCCGGACTGACCGTCGTGGCCCTCGCCGCGGTGGCCCTCGCCGGCAGCCCGGCCCGGAGCACGGCCAAGACCCCCGCCGTTGCCGTCTCCGCCTTCACCACCGACCAGGCCATTAAGCAGATCACCGCCGCGGACGGCACCCTGCGCTTCGACGTGGCCGAGAACGCGACCCTCTTCACCTGGTCCGGCGACCCCGAACTGGCGGACGGTCTCCCGGTCCACCGCACCGCCTTCGTCTCCCAGGGCTACATCTACCCCGAGGGCACGCTGACCAACGGCAACGGCGTCAACGCCGACGGTTCGCCGGAATTTCCCGACAAGGTGCTCGGCCAGTGGTCCTGTTGGGGCTGGAACGTCGGCCCTGGGGGAGCGGAAGGAGCGGCGGCGTGGCTGACGACCCACCTCGTCAACTTCGGCGGGACCTCCGGTGACGCCACGCTAGTGAGCGAGGGCTACAGCATCGACGACCTCGGCGTCGCCCTTGAGCGAGCGATTACGGGCGGCACCGGCGTCTACGCGGGAGCCCGCGGCGTCCAGCGCGAGACCAACCTCGGCTTCAACGCGACCGAAGGCATGAACTTCCGCTACGAGTTCGTCCTCGCAAAATCGTAGGCACCCACGGGCGTTGGTGTGCCGGCCAGTGTAAGCACGGATCGCGGGCGACCCCGGCCTATCTCGGCCGGGGTCGCCTCGCCTGGTAAAGGACCTGTGACGAGCCGTATGGTTGGCAGACCAGACGCGCTCAACGTCTCGCGGCGATGATCGCCGCTGGCTCCCTGACAAAACCGTTGTCCTTCGTCTCAAATTGTGCGGCAGGCGGGCAAACGCGCTAAAGTAGTGGAAACACCTCGGCATGGGCTCGATTCGTCCTTGGCGCGAAAGGAGGAACCGGTGGCACACGTCAAGGGACCGCGGCAGGAGTTTCGCGTCGTCGTCAGCGGCATGGAGGTCCCGCCCGATCTCCAAGAACGACTCAACGTCGCCATCCAGCGGGCGACGCTGGAGGTCTTTGCCGACCTCGACTTCGGCGGCGACCGGGCGGCGGTAGCGCTCCCGCTGGAGGTCAAGGGGCAGACCCAGGGGATCTGGATCGCACAAGTGGCGCGCAAGGACGCCGAGGGCCTGGTCGGCGGCATCGGGTGATGGTCCGGACTACCATCCTCACCGGTCTCGACCCCGAGCGGGATCGGATCTGCCCGAGCGCGCGCTGCGAGGAGGGATCGCTCCTCCTGGGCATCGTCGGTCCCGACGGTCGCGTCGGATTCGTCTCGCCACCGTTACCCGTGAACGGTGCCTTCGTCGCGCGGGCGAAGCAGGGGCGGGCTCCCGAGCGGCGTTTCCGCTTCGCGGGACGTTGCGTCGAATACGCCTGCGGGCATTGGACCGGCGAGCGTTGTGGCGTCATCGATGCGGCCATGACCGCGCTCGCCGCGCGGGCGGACGAGGCGCTCAGACCGTGCGCGATTCGCCCGTCGTGCCGGTGGTTCGGGCAGCACGGCCTCGCCGCCTGCTCCGTCTGTCCCCTCGTCGTCACCGAGTTGGCGCCAGACGACGAAGCGTGACCGGCTCGGCGGCATATCCCCGCTTGCAGAATCCCTGGACCGGCTCCGATGGTCACACGGGCCCGCTCCGACGCGCCTTCTGGGCGCCTCGGCCCTGCGCTGGGGCGGCGCCCACGTCGCGAAAGGCGTGCTCAGCACGCCGCCGCCCGGCGACCGGTCCCGATCACCGGCACGATCAGGCCGCCGGTGATCGCCGCTTCGAAGCGGCTGACCGTCGTCGACTCCTCGTCGCCGTTGAAACAGCGGTAGGTGACGAGGGGGCTGTCGTCGGGTCGCGGCGCGATTTGGAGGATGGTCAGTTGCTGATCGACCCGCCAGGGATCGGCCGCGATGTCGGCATAGCGCTGGCCGGGTGCAAGAAAGGTGTGCGGCGCCATCGGTAGACTCCTCGATATCTCCACTCCGCTACGGGACGCTCCCGTTTCCTACCCCTATCGTGCGCCCGCCGCGGTCGCTGCGCATCGAGTGTTTTACGGATATCAACGCACGAGTGGATGAATCGGGTACGCGATCGCGTACGCAATGTTGCCTACGTCGTCACGAGTGGCGAGTTGAAAGTGGCAAGTGGCAAGTACCGAGCTTCGAGCTTCGAGCTTCGAGCGTTGGCGACGCAAGCTCGAGGATTTGCGCTCAGGACTTGTCACCTGTCACTTGCCACGTGCCACTCCCGTCCGCGCGGTCGCCTCGGCAAACCGCTCCTGGCGCTGCCGCGATTGCCCTTCGCCGGCCGCCACCTGCGAGGTCGTCGTAAAGAGCGCGGCACCGACCGGTCGGCATCCCTTCTCGTAAATCGCCTCGGCCGTCTTGACCTGATAGATCTCGTGGTAGAACGAAACGTCGGAACCGGCGTTCTCCAGCAACCACTTCCACCAGCGCATGTGCGGCATTTTCCGCGCCCAGCGGTCGAGTTCGTCGTACGACCGCCAGTACTGAAACAACACCGCCCCGCCCTCCACCATCATCAGGTCCTGATGGAGAAACCCCTCGCTCTTCGCTGCCTCTAGCGCCGGGTACATCTCCTCGTGGATCCCCGACTCCCCGTATCGCTGCTGCCCCTCCGGGGTGTGGAATTGCACGCCGAACATGGCGATACAGAGATTCGGATACTCCCATAGATGCGCGATGCTGGCGCCCTCGTAGCCGCCGTTACCGGTACCCACGTCCAAGCTCCTTCTCGCGAAATGCCCGTTATCTGATCCCCCGTCAGTATCTGCGATCGTGGACGCGCACGCATCGGCAAAGCTGCCGATTTTGGGGAAAGTCCCCGGCAAAACTCGACCATCGCAAGACATCGACAAATAGGATCATATGGACCGTTGTCTCCCGCAGGCGGCACACGGGCGGCGCGTGCGGGCCCGGGCAGCGCCTCCCTCCCGCCCGATTGGCCCCGGTCGTCACGGCCCGGGCCGTCCCGCCCCCACCGCCCCTCTCAAGCCACGGCGAGGCGCCCC
>DATBFX010000063.1:0-6079 GCA_036558305.1 Thermomicrobiales bacterium
GATCGGACCGTGGGCGAGGTCGGTCGTTTCAAGCAGGTGGCGGGCCATCACCATGACGATCGCGATGCCCGCCTTGTCGTCGGCGCCGAGAAGGGTCGTCCCGCTGGCGGTGACGATGTCGTCGCCGATCTTCTTGGCCAGATAGGGAAACTCCTGCGGCGAGATCACGGCGTTGGGGTCGTCGGGCAAAACGATGTCGCTGCCGTCGTAGTTACGGTGGACGATCGGTTTGACACCGGTGGCGTTGAATTGCGGCGCCGTGTCGACGTGGGCCAGGAAGGCGATGGTCGGCACGTCGGTCGTCACCGTTGCCGGGATCGTCGCCAAGACCGCCCCGTAATCGGTCAGCGTCACCTCCTGGGCGCCGAGCGTTCTCAGTTCGTCCGCCAACGGCCGGAGCAGATCGTACTGCTTCTCCGTGCTGGGCGAGGTTGGGGATGATGCATCGGCCTGGGTATCGATCCGGGCGTAGCGGACGAGGCGCTCCTCGAGCTCGGTGTCGAACTGATGTCCCATGTCACTCCCCTTGAAGGCCGTAAGCCGTCCAACGCTCTTTTTCGTCTGTCCGTCTCTCCTACCGGCTATCGGCGATCGGCTACCGGCTCACAATTGACCCGCTCGGCAGGCTTCGATGCGAACACGTTGAGCCCGAGCCGATCCGAGAGGAATCTCGCAACCAGTTGCCCCTTGACGCTGTTGCCGGCGGCGTCGAGCGGCGGGGCGAAGGTGGCGAGACCGCCCTTGCCGGGGGCGATCGTGACGATGCCGCCGCCGACCCCGCTCTTCCCCGGCAGCCCGACGTCGTAGAGCCAGTCGCCGGACGTCTCGTAGAGCCCGGCGGTCGCCATCACGGCCAGGACGCGCCGGCAGACTCCGGCGTCGACGACCCGCTCCCCGGTCAGCGGGTTGACGCCGCCGTCGGCCAGGGTCGCGCCCATGACCGCCAGATCCCTGGCGGTGACGTTGAGCGAGCATTGCCTGGTGTAGAGGTCGGTCGTCTCGACCGGGTCGAAGTAGAGCCGGTCGTAGCTCTGAAGGAGGCGGGCGATGCCCTGGTTGCGGTAATTCGTCGCCGACGCGGAGGCGTAGACCGCGTCGTCGACCTCAAGCGTCCGACCGGCGAACCGCGATAGCCCCTCGTGGATGAACAGCCACTTCTCCGCGGCGGTGTTGCCCGGCGCCAGGCTCGTCGTCGCCAGCGCGCCCGAATTGACCATCGGGTTGCTCAGCCGGTCCGCGTTCAGTTCGACGGCCATGATCGAGTTGAACGGCAGCCCCGTGGGGTTCACGCCCAGTTTCGCACGGGCTTCTTCCGCACCGATCGCTTGCGCGACCAGGGCGAACACGAACGGTTTGGAGACGCTCATGAGCGTGAACGGGTACTGGGCGTCGCCGACGTGATAGGTCGCGCCGTCGGTCCCGGCCACACAGATACCGAAAAGATCGCGCGGAACCGCGGCCAGCGCCGGGTAGTAATCCGCGTTCTCGCCCTCGTCGGTGACTTTGAAACGGTCGTACGCCTCGTCCATCAAGGCCCGCACCTGATCGGGGAGGGGCAACCGCCCGGTCGAGACGCGCGAGGATTCATCCGTCGTCATGGTGGCGACGCTGGACTTTTGGTCATTGTCCGGCGAAGCGGATACTGACGCCATGCGAAGCCGTGCTCCGAACCTTGTCCGACGCTGCCGATGCGGAGGATCGCATCAGCCTCGCAACTGTGCCAACTCCTCGAGGTAGACGATCGCCGTCTCGATCCCGCGATAGAACATCTCGATGGTGTAGTTCTCGTTCGGCGAGTGCAGGCCGTCGCTGTCCAGACCATAGCCCATCATCACCACCGGCGCCTTCAAGAGCTCGCGGATGTCGGCCACGATCGGGATGCTGCCGCCGCCGCGGGTGAAGACCGGCTCATGCCCCCAGCCCCTCTCGTAGGCGCGAGCGGCGGCCTGCATCTCCGGCAGGTCGAACGGGATCAACGCCGGCAGGCCGGTCGTCAGGAGGCGGACGTCGACCTTTACGGTCGGTGGCGCGACGGACTCGATGTGCCGTTTGAGGACCTCGAAGATCTTGTTGGGGTCCTGATTGCCGACCAGACGCGAGCTGACCTTGGCGCCTGCCGAGGCGGGAATGATCGTCTTCGGGCCGGGACCCGAATAGCCGCTCCACATCCCGTTGATGTCGAGGGTCGGCCGGGCCGAAACGCGCTCCTTGATCGTGAAGCGCTGGTCGCCCCAAACGGCCGGGACGCCCGTCGCCGCCTTGAACTGGTCGTCCGTGATCGCGGTCTTCGCGATCATGTCGCGCTCTTCTTGCGTCAACGGCACGACGTCGTCGTAGAAACCCGGCGCCGTCACGGTATTGTCCGGGTTGTAGAGCTTCGACAGGATTTCGACGAGGGCGAGCGCGGGATTGTGCGTCGCCCCGCCGAAGAACCCGCTGTGCAGGTCCTCGCGCGGTCCCTGGACCTCGATTTCGAGGTAGGTCATCCCGCGCAGGCTGTGGGTGATCGCCGGCTCGTCGATCGTGGGCATCGAGGAGTCGCTGATGACGCAGACGTCGGCTTTGAGCAGGTCAAGATGCTCTTCGATGAAGGGCCGCAGGTTGGGAGACGAGACCTCCTCTTCGCCTTCCAAGAGGAACTTCAGATTGACCGGCGGACCGTCGCCGGTCTGCTTGTACGACTCGAAGGCCTTGACGTGGATGAAGAGCTGACCCTTGTCGTCGGTCGAGCCGCGGGCGTAGATCTTGCCGTCCTTCTCGACCGGTTCGAACGGCGGGGTCTCCCAGCCGTCCTCCATCGCCGCGGGCACGACGTCGTAGTGACCGTAGACCAGCACGATCGGTTTGTTCGGACCGGCTCCCAACCACTCGCCGTAGACGACCGGATGCCCGGCGGTGGGCATGACCGCCACGTTCTCGGCGCCGAGACCGCGCAGGTGGTTCGCCAGCCACTCGGCCGCCGCCCGCACGTCGTCCGCGTGTGCCGGGTCGGCGCTGAGACTGGGGATGCGAAGAAGCTCGTAGAGCTCCTGAACGAATCGCTGACCGTTGGCGCGCGAATACTGGCGCGCGGCGTCGCTCGACTGTGCCATTCCGTGCTCACTCCATCTCGCCCGTCAACCGTGGCGTCGATGCGATCGAACTTTCGTCCGCTTAAGCGCTGAAGAGGCCGGTCAAGGCGGCTGGGTCGTTGCGATTCGGCTTCGCCGGCACGAAACCGGTGGTCCCCATCGATCGGGATGCGAGGCATCCGCCGATGGACCAAAGCTTAGTCCGGCGCTCGAGTTGAGGCATCGGTCGAAAGTCGTAGTCGTCAGGTGCAAAGGGCCGCGTGTCATGCCGAACCTGTGAGTCGCGACCGATGCGTCCATGCCGAAGAGCCAATCCCCGAAAAGGTGATTCAACCTGGCTAACCCCCGCTGATGAGGTAGATTCGGAGGGTCAGATCCGGGCCGGTCACCTCGTCGAGCGAAACCGAGTAGCCACTGACCGGTGCACCTTCGACACCGGGCGCCCGCGGAACGTAATAGGTCGTGTACCCCTCGGGTAACTTCGTCATTTTCAACAGATAGGTCCCGAAGGGCAGATCCGACCAGCGGTATTGGCCGTTGCGGAGCGGGCTCGCGTCGTCCAGGGTCAGCGTCCCCGCGATCACGTTGCCCGTGATGGCCACCTCGAACGTTCCGGTGGCCAGATTGACGCTACAGCGGCTGGCATCGAAGTCTTCGATGGTCACACCCGGTTCGCAATTGAAGGTGGAGATCGTCAACGAACCGGTCGGCGTCGGGGTTTCGGTGGGCAGCGGCGTGTACGTCGGCTGGGGTGTGTAGGTGGGCCGCGGGGTATACGTCGGTTGTGCCGTGTACGTGGGCCGTGGGGTGTAGGTCGCTTGAGCGGTGTCGGTCGGTCGCGGCGTGTTCGAGGGGAGGAGCGTCGCCGTGGTGGACGGCCGCGGCGGAACGGTCCGCGTCGCGGTCGGGATAGGTGTGTTGGTGGCCGTCGAGGTCGGCGTTCGAGACGGTGTGGGGCTCGGTGTCCGAGGCTGAATCGGGACGGAGGAGGGGGTTGCGGTCGGGGGAGGCGGCGAACTGTCGAGCAGGACCGGAATGGCGACGATGTCTTGCTCGCTGCCGTCCTTGGCCGACTCCTGGAAGAAGACGAGGGTGCCGCGCTGGGGTTCGGCGAGGAGATAGGCAATGGAACCGCTGAATCGCCCGCGGGTGCCGCTGCCCGAGGAGGCGGTCAGGAAATCTTCGAACAGGACGCGGCCTTGTTCGTCGGCGAGCCGGACGTGAAGGGTGGCCTCGAAGGTATTGGCCGTCCCGCCCAACTGGATCGGACTGGACAGGCTTCCCCACGGGGTCGGCGACTCCACGAAAATGGCCGGGAGCAGCGCCTCGTAGTTGCCGCGTCCGGCCGGTCGGGAGAGGTTCCTGCCGTCGCCGGAGCGGGCTCGGACGTCTTGGCCGTCGACCTTGAAGGCAACAAAGCGAATGTTTGCGAACTGCGTCAGGGTGAAGACGACCTGAGCCATCCGGGCCGGGATCGCGGACTCGTCGCCGGTCGTGAACTCCGACGAGAGATCGACCGTGGCCGTTTGGGTCTCCTCGTCGAGCTCGATGGCACCGCGGAGCGTGGTGCCCACGGGGATGACCGTTCGCAAGCCGACCGCGAGTTCGGTATCCAGGGGACCCGCGAGGAGTTGCCGCATCGCCACGTCGTAGGCAGAGACATCGGCGGGCAGTGGCCGAAGCTGGCCGGTGCCAATCCTGCCGTCGCGGAGGAAGAAGGCGGAGAAAGACGGTTGCTCCACCGCGCCGGCGGCCGGGCGATGGACGATCACCACCATACTGGAAGCAGTTACTACAACGAGGAGAACGGCAAGCAGAGCGGACCTGAGTGTCTTGCTCGCCCGATACCGCGGCATGACCTTGCTCCTTCCGCGTACGTGCACCTTATCCCCTCGACGCCTCGCCATGGTATCACCAGGTCCAGATTAACCGGTCGAGGTCGCTCAATCGAGCAGCCCCGCGATGCCCTTATAGACGAACAGCGCGCCGAATACGACCGAGACCGCGATGGTGATCTGCCGGTTGTGCGCTTCCAACCACGTCTTGGCCGACGCCAGGATCGGCGCCGATCGCTTCGGCGCCACGGCGTAGGCGCCGACTGCCACGAGGAGGAGCGACTGGGCGGCCAGCACATAAAAGAGGTACGCGACGATGTTCTGTGCCCGGCTGAGGTCCGCCTCGCTGATGACGCCGATCGCCGAGAGGGTGAAGACCCAGGGCTTGGCCCCGATCAGGAGCAAGGCCGCGCCGAGTCCGAAGGCCTTGAGCGGGGTCAACGAGTCCAGCAACGCCATCCACTTCGGGGGTGGCGCGTCGGGGTCGTCCTCCTTGAGCCAGGACCTCGCCGCGGACACCAGCATCAGGGTCCCGAGGGCGAGCAACAGGGTCACCGCCACCGGGGAGGTCCCGCCGTCCTCTCCCTCCGCCGCGTCCGCCGCCGCGAACAGTGCACCGAGCACGATTCCTTGTCCCAGCCGCACCGCCGTCGCCCCGGCCACGAACGCTCCGGCCCGGGCCAGCCCGTTCTGGCTACTGAGGAGGAGGAGGACGATGATGATCCAGATCGGCACGATCGCCGCGCCGGCAATCAACGGGAGGAGCGAGAGGATGACGTCGCCCACTATTTGGCTCCTGGGTTGGTCGCCTCGACGAGCCAGCGCTTTCGGCGACGGGCTCCGGTCACCGATCCCGCGTCCGTCACCCCTGTCCGTCTCCTCGTCGATGGCGCACATGATCGAAGGCGATCGCGTCGTTTCGGGCACTGCCACCCCTGGCGCCGGCGGTCACGCTGCTACCGCCCGGTCGTACCCCAGCCGTGTCGTCCACCGGGTCGGGGATCGAAGCGTGTCCGCATCGTTTCAGGAGGACCGCGCTCTGCGTTGATGCGAAAGGTGTAACGCTGGGGTGCATTCGTCATTGACGGTTATGGGCCTACTTGAGCAAGCTGCGGTTCGCCGCGGTCTGGTAGAGGATGATCGCGCCGAGGACGACGAAGACGCCGCCGGCGA
>DATBFX010000064.1:0-5148 GCA_036558305.1 Thermomicrobiales bacterium
CCCGCTCCAGGTGGTACGGCACGCTGATCACCACCGTCCCCGGCCGGAACAGCAGCGCCGCCTTGATCCGCAAGGCCGTCTGGTTGTGCAGCAGGTGCTCCCACCAGTGGCGGGCGATGAACTCCGGCAAAACCACCGTCAGCGTGTCGTCCGGCCGCTGCTTGTCGACCTCGTCGATGTACTTGAGGAGCGGACTGACCAGCGCCCGGTACGGCGATTCGATGATCACCAACCCGACGTCGGTCTCCAGCGCATTCCACTCCTGCCGCATCTGCTCGATCTCGTTCTCGTCGTCGGTGATGTGGACCGCCGTCACGTTGTCGGAGATCGAGCGCGCGTAGGCCAGCGTCTGCCGCGCCACCCGGTTCACCGCCGCGATCGGCACGATCACCGTGTGCTTGATCTCGTCCGGGTCGAGCGGCGTCTGCGTCGCCAGCTCGCCCGCCGCCGTCAGGTAGTGCTTGTGGATCCCCCGCATCCCCAGGATCAGGAGCGGGATCACGATCATGATGATCCAGGCCCCCTGCGGCGCCTTCGTCACGCAGACGATGAGCGCCACGATCCCCGTCGCGATCGCCCCGATCAAGTTGATGATCCGGCCCGTCTTCCAGCCCGGTTCCTTGCGCCGCGTCCAGCGGACGAACATGCTGAACTGACTGATCGAGAACGAGGTGAAGACGCCGAGCGCGTAGAGCGGAATCAGGTGCTCCACCTCGCCCTTGTAGCGGGCGAGGACGAGCCCGGCCAGAAGACCGAGACTCAAAATCCCCGTCGTGAACGCCAACCGATCGCCGCGGAAGGTGAACTGCCGCGGCATGTAGCGGTCGCGCGCCAGGAAGTACGACAGCCGCGGGAAGTCGGAGAACGCCGTGTTTGCCGCCAGCACCAAAATCGCCATCGTCGCGAACTGGATGTAGTAGTAGGCGACGTTGGTGCCCCCGAAGACGTGCCGCGCGATCTGCGAGACCACCGTTTCGTATCCCGAGTCCGACGCGTCCATCGGAAAGGTCCCGTACTGGTGGGCGAGGAAGGTGATCCCGCTGAACATGACGGCCAGGATCGAGACCATCCAGGTCAGCGTCGTCCGCGCGTTCTTCCACTCCGGTGGTTGGAAGGCGGGCACCCCATCCGAGATTGCCTCGACCCCGGTCATCGCCGAACACCCGGAGCTGAACGCCTTCAGGATGATGAAGAGCGACAGCGCGCCGGTCCCCGCCACTTCCGCCGCGTCCGGCGGTGTGGGGTGGACCGCGAACCCTTCGAGCGCGTTCCGCACGAACCCGACCGTCACCAGCACAAACATGCCGAACAGGAAGAGGTAGGTCGGCACCGCGAAGATCGACCCCGCTTCGCGGATCCCGCGCAGGTTGAGCAGGGTCACCAGCAGGATGAACCCGAGCCCGAGCAGTACCTGGTGCTGGTGCAACCCCGGCACCGCCGAGATCAACGCCGCCACCGCCGCCGCGATACTGACGGCCACGGTCAACACGTAGTCGGTCAGCAGCGCCGCCCCCGCCGTCAGCGCCGGCAACTCGCCGAGGTTGTCCTTGGCGACGATGTAGCTGCCGCCCCCGTGCGGGTACGCCTTGATCGTCTGCCGGTAGGAGATCCCGACGATGACCATCAGCGCCACGATCGCGGCGCCGATCGGCAGGCTGACGTGCAGCACGCTCAACCCCGCCGCCACCAGCAGCACGCGCAGGATCTCTTCCGTCGCGTAGGCCACCGACGAGAGGGCGTCGGACGAGAGCACCGCCAGCGCCTTGGTCTTGGTCAACCGCTCGTGGGCGGCCGCCGCCGTCGTCAGCGGCGCCCCGATCACCGCCCGCTTGACCTTGCCGGTGACCCGCCCAACCCGCCCCCGCGCCACGGTCGCCTCCGGGGTGGCGACGAGGTGACCGGGACCGGCCCGCTCGAAGTCGTCGCTCTGCTGGCGCACGACGCGGACGTAGCGGTCGCCGATGTGGCTGCCCTTGACTTCCTGCTTGCCGCGGAGGTCGGCCTGGATGCGCGGCCCGTTCTTCCGGGGCGGCCGCACCAGCCGCGACCGCTCGCCACTCCCGGCCGCGACCGCCGGGCGGTCGCCGTTCCCCGCCCCGAGCCAGCCGAGAGCGAGTTCCGGGTCGATCTTCGGCCTGTCGTCCCGCGGTTTCCCGGTCCAGGCCGCGCCACCCTTGGGCACGAAGGCGGAGGGTTCCGGCGCGGCCGGCGGTGCGTCGTTGTCCGCGGGGCGCCGCCCCGCGGCGGGCGGTTTCGGCGGTTTCACACGCGCCCGCGACGGTACCGGGGCACCATCCGGGGTAACAGCGGATCCGTTGTCGGCGGCCGTCGATCGGCCGGGGCGGGATTCCTGATCGGCAGCGTCGCGATCAGGATTCGACATGGGGGTGCTCCTTGGGGCGTCCACTTCGGCGGTGCACTGTCAGGATCAACGGCACGGCAAAAGGCGCCTGGACGCGCAACCGCGAATCATACGCTTCCTGTCAAGCTCGGGTCGATGCCCGTTCGACGAGTCACGGCACGACCGATTGCCGTACGCCTCCTACTCACCCTCGTGAGCAGACGGCGCGACCAATTGCACCACGCGATCGGGGAAGACGACGTTGATCTCCAATTCGCCACCGAGCGCGGCGACGTAGCTGTCGAGTGTCGAAAGGTAGACATCGTCTTCTCGTTCGATTCGGGAGACATTCGACTGCGAAACGTCGAGCGTTTGCGCCAACTCGACCTGGGTAACGCCGACGCTGGCGCGCAATTCGGCGAGCCGAAGCGCGTCGCGCATAGCACGCTTGCGCGCGTCGATCCGCTCCCGTGCCCCCGGATTGGCTTCAACCTGGGCGCGCAGTTCCGAGAAAGGTCGATGTCCACTCATGGCAAGAAGCCCTCTCGCTCAAGTTCTTGCAGGTACTCCTCGTAAAGCCGCTCCGCAACGGGGATCATTTCGCGATACCAGGCTTGCCACCGACCGGACTTGTCGCCGCCGATCAGGAGGATCGCGGTCCGTCGCGGGTCGAACATGAAGAGGATGCGCAGGTTGCTGCTCTGAGGTCGCAACTCCTTCATCTTGGCATAGCGCGATCCCGTCAGAGTGTCGACGAGAGGCCGCCCCAGCGTTGGGCCCTCCGTCTCCAAGAGTTCGACCGCAGCGATCACGTCCTCTCGGGAAGACTCGTCGAGTCCCGCGAACCAGTCTCCAAACTCGTTCGTGTACTCGACCTCCCACGCCATGCCGTCATTATAATGATTTCATCGTAGAATGCAACGGTTCTACGGCAACCCGGTGCATCGCGCGTCGTGCTATCATAGTTTCACCCCGACGCCCCATTGCACCGTGATCCCGGTCCGCCTCTTCTCGCGCCATCGCTGCCGGCCGATCGCGAAACGCCGGTTGCTTTCCCGCGTTGAAGAGATTGACGAGACACGCCCACCCGTGCGTGGCATGCGACACGTCGGGCGCGGCGAACGGAATGGCCCTCGCCCTGGCCCCACCGGGGGATGGCGATGACGGGGGAGTGCAGCCACAATGAACGATGGTCGATGCGCGCGGGCGCGATTGCAGATGTGTCCGCCGCGGGGAGGAGTGCGATGAACTCGGTGGGGAACCGGCAGCGGGGACTCGGAGGTGGGCTTCGCCTCGCCGTGGTGGCGGCGGTCGCCATCCTGGCACTGCTGCCGCTGACGGCGACGCCCGGCGCGGCGCAGGGGACGACGACGATCACGCTGACCAGTTTCGCGGGCGATGGCACGACGCCGCTGCCCTTCGCCCGCTTCCAGGTCACCGACAACTCCACCAAGACCGTCTACGGTCCGCTGGAGACGCCACCCGGATCGGCCCAGGTCGTCTTCACGATCACCCTCGACGATCCCGACGCCACCTTCACGATCGAGGAGGAGACACCGCCGCCCTGCGGCATCGCGCCCGATCCCCTGGTGGTCGGGCCGCTCACCGAGGGCGACAACCTCGACGTCGAATTCGCCACCGACTTCGACGACACCTGCAACGAGGGTTCGCTCTCCGCTTACAAGTACACCTGCCCCAAGAACTTCGATGCCTCGGCGACCGACTACGCCGATTGGAGCCAGGGCTGCACCGAAACCGTCAACGGCGCCACTTTCGAATTCACCCGCGTCGACAGCGGCTTCGCCTTCCAGGCGGTGACCGGCGCCTACGGCATCGACGGCCGCGCCCCCTACGTCGGACTCGAACCCGGCGACTACACGATCGGCGAACCGGACGCCAAGACCACCCCGACCGTCTTCTGCCTCACCTACAAATCGCCGAATCCGGCCACGGATCCGGATTACGACAGCGCCGACCAGTTGGACGTGAAGGACGGCACGGTCGCCGTCTCGATCGACCACAACCGCGTCGCCTGCGACTTCTTCTCCACCCAGGGCAGCGACAACGGCAACGGGAACGGCACGTCCGGCGGCAATACCTCCGGCGGTAACACCTCCGGCGGCGACGACACCAGCGGCGCCGACACCGGCAACGGCTCGATCGAGCTGCACAAGGCCCAATGCCCGGCCGGCTACAAACCGAACGACAAGATCTTCGACGACTGCCACGGCAACGGCGTCGCCGGTGTCGAGTTCACGATCGACGGCCCGAACGACTTCAGCGATTCCGCCAAGACCAAGATCGAGCAGACCCCCGGTCCGGGTATCGTCCGCTTCACCGGGCTCGATGCCGGCTCCTACACGATCGGCGAGGACGTCCCCACCGACGGCAACACCATCTACGTCTACTGTTCGCTCGCCGAGGCCGAAGACCAGGTTCCCTTCACCTACAACGACACCGGCGGCGTCGACCTCGACCTCGACGACGGCGAGATCGTCATCTGCGACTGGTACAACATCCCGGACCAGCAGACACAGAGCGCGACCATCCAGGTCACCAAGTTCACCTGCGACGCCGGCTACGACGCGGGCAACTCCGACTACGGCGACTTCCTCGACAACTGCCCGAACGCGACCAAAGGCGTCACCTTCCGGCTCACCGGTCAGGGCGAAACCGAACCGCGCAGCGACGTTACGAACGGCGACGGCGTCGCCTCCTTCGCCGACCTCCCACCCAACACCTACCAGCTCTCCGAGGACGTCCCCGGCGAGGCCAGCACCCCCTACGCCTTCTGCACCACCGATGGC
>DATBFX010000065.1:0-4506 GCA_036558305.1 Thermomicrobiales bacterium
AAGCCGTTTGGCCCGCCGCCGGGTGCGGTGCTGCACGAGGACGACCGGGAGATGCTGGTGCAGTGCGGCGACGGGCCGCTGTGCGTCGTGGAGTGGGAATCGGAGGCGGCGAGGACGAAGGAGGCGGCAAGGCGGCAAGACGGGGAGGCGGGGAGGCGGACGGGCTCCTGACCCCTGACCCCTGACCCCTTCGTCCTCGCCGCCTTGCCGCCTCGCCGCCTATCCCTTGACGGAGCCGGCCGTCATGCCCTGGACCATGAAGCGTTGGGCGAGGAAGTAGAGGATGATCACCGGGAGGGCGGAGAAGATGGCGCCGGCCATGAGGGGACCCCAGGGGCGGTCGTCGCTGGTGATCAGGTATTGGATGGCGAGGGGGACGGTCCGCTTGTCCTCGGAGGTGATGAAGATCAACGCCAGCAAAAGCTCGTTCCAGGCGCCGGTGAAGGTGAAGATGCCGACGGCGACGAGGCCCGGCGCCGACAGGGGCAGGAGGATGCGGAAGAGGGCGCCGAGCCGCGTCGAGCCGTCGACCATCGCCTGCTCTTCGAGTTCGGCGGGAACATTGCGGAAGTAGCCGGTCAGCAACCAGGTGCTGAGCGGCAGCGAAAAGGTCAGGTAGACGATGATCAGGCCGTGGAGCGAATTGCCCAGGTGGAGCCGGGCGACGATGATGGAGAGCGGGATGAAGAGGAGCGAGCTCGGCGTCAGGTAGGCGAAGAGGATGAGCCGGCCGATCACTCCCTTGAAGCGGTACCGGAAGCGGACGATGCTGTAGGCCGCGAAGGCGGACACGATCGTCGCCGTCACCGTGACGGTCGAGGCGACGATGAGGCTGTTGCGGATGTTGGTCAGGAAGTGCTTTTCGTCGATCAGCCGGCGGTAGTTGTCGAGCGTGGGATTGTCCACCCAGAGCGACGGCAGGCGATAGATTTCCCGCGGGAGCTTGAGCGAGATCGTGACCATCCAATAGATCGGGAACAGGATCACCGCCATCACGACGAGCATGACGAGGTAGATGACGAGTCGCTTGAAGAGGCGGAAGGCGGAAGGCGGAAGGAACACCGTCCGTTCCGCCTTCCGCCTTCCGCCTTCCGCCTTCCGCCCCATCGTCTGGTCCATCAGTCTTCCTCGTGCATCAGGGTGGTGACGACCAGGACGAGGATGGCGAGGACGGGGAGCATGGCGACGGAGACGGCCGCGGCCTGACCGAGTTGCAGCGTCTGCATGCCGAAGTAGGCGAGCACCGGGAAAACCATCGTCGCGTCGGAGGGACCGCCCTGGGTCATGATCCAGATGTTCTCGAAACTGTTCGCCGTCCAGATCGAGGAGAGGAGGACGACGACCAGGATGACGTGGCGCATGTGCGGCAGCGTTACCGCGAGGAAGCGCTGCCAGGCGTTGGCGCCGTCGATCTTCGCCGCTTCGTAGAGCTCGCTCGGCACCGTTTGTAGGGAGGCGAGGAAGGAGATGCACCAGAAGGGGAAACCGCGCCAGACGGTGGCGACGATGACGGCCGGCATCGCGGTCGAGCGCTGCCCGAGGTAGTCGACGATCCCGGTGTGGATGCCGGTCTGGGTGAGGACGAGATTGATCCCGCCGCCGATCGGCATGTAGAGGAGGCGCCAAACGAGGAAGGCGATGAAACCCGGCATCGCCCACGGCAGGAGGATGAAGGATCGGAAGAGGCCGCGGCCACGGAACTGCTCGTTGAGGATCAGCGCCAGGCCGAGACCGAGGACGAGTTTGAGACCGTCGGAGACGAGGACGAGGGTGATCGTGTTGCGGACGGCCTTGTCGAAGCTGGACCACTTGAGGAGGTAGCGGAAGTTGGCCAGTCCGACCCACTCGCCGGCATTGCCGACGACGCGATTGGTGAAGGAGATGTAGATCGCGTAGAAAAAGGGATAGGCGACGAGAAGGAGCAGGAGGAGGCAGACGGGAAGCGCGAGCAGGTAGCCCCAGAGCGCCTGGCGCTGGGAGAAGGTGAGGCGGGTGCGCTTCTGTTCGGCTGGCCGTTTGACGGCGATGACGGCCATGGCGGCCTCGTGGGAATGCGGTGCGAATCAGGGTGTAGGGGAGGGCCCTGTGCCCTCTCGCGGTGGATCGTCGCGGCGTGAGGCGACGTCGACTGCTCCGGACGCGGGAGGGCACAGGGCCCTCCCCTACACCTACACCGTCCGTTTTACTTGTACTTATCGTAGATCAGTTGGCCTTGTTGTTGGGCTTCGTCCATCGCTTCGTCGATCGTCTTCTTGTCGATGACGATGCGCTGGATCATCTTGGGGACGATGAAGTTGCCGGAGAAGTCGGCGTAGGCGGTGTTGTAGACGTCGGGAGCGGCCGGTGCGGTGCCGCTCTTGACGAGGTCGAGGAGCCCGGAGTGGACGGGGTCGGTGAAGACCTTGAACGACTCGTAGGCCTGGAGGACCGGGGCGTAGATGGCGACGTTGTAGTAGGCCTCCATGAACTCCGGGTTGGCGAGGTATTCGAGCAGCGCCTTGGCGACATCGACATTCTGCGACGTCTTCGGGATGGCGCGGTAGTTCGGGCCGATCGGCGAGATGGTGCCCTTCGGACCGGCCGGGAGGGCGGCGTATGTGGTGGCCGCGTCGAGATCCGGGTCGTCGGTCTGGGCGGCGATGTGGACGCTGCCGGTGTTGGCGATGAAGATGGCCTGACCGGCGAGGTAGGCCATGTTGTCGCCGGCGCCGTCCCAGGTCGTGGCGCCCGGCGGGAAGAGACCGGCGTCCCAGGCGTCGCTGACCCATTGCAGGAACGTCCGCGTCTCCTCGGATTTGATCGTGACCGTTTTGCCCGCATCGTCGGCGATGCGGCCGCCGTACGACTGGAGGACCGACATCATCGTGTTGCCGTCGCCGACGTTGGAGAGGGCGAAGCCCATGCCGTAGAGGGGCGGTTTCTGCGCCTGCTTCGACCAGTCGCTGACATCCTGCCAGGTCTTCGGCGGCGGCGTCAGCCCGGCCGCGTCGAGGACGTCTTTGCGAGAGAAGAGGAGGTTGCCCGACGAGCCGAAGGGGATGCCGTTGATCGTCGCTCCGGTGAGCTTGGTGGCGGCGTCGATCGATGGATACCAACCGCCGTGATCCGTGCCGATCTTGGTGTAGACATCGTCGAGTGGGGTGAGTTGATCGGTGCTGTTGAGGAGCAGGACGAGGTCGAGCCCCATGTCGAGGGCGTCCGGCATCGTCTTGGATTCGACCGCCGCCGAGACCTTCTGGTTGGTCTCGTTCTGGTTGATCATGACGACTTCGGTGTCGACGTTGTTGTCGACGCCCCACTGGTTGATGGTTTCGACGAGGAGGTTGTTGGCGTCGTCGGAGAAGATCAGACCGCCCCAATAGGTGATGTGGGCGCTGGCTTGGAGGACGGCGGGCGCGCTCTTGGCGGCGACCATCTCGGTGAGGCGACTGCCGCCGAGGGTCAAGGCCGCGGCGCCGCCGGCCGCGCCACCGAGGAATCGCCGGCGGGAGTGTCGAGAGATACCGGTCACCGCATCGCTCCTTTCGCTTCGCTGCGCCAACGACCGATCGGATGTTCACTGGTCTCGATTGGGCGACCTTACCAACGAGGGTGCTGGCTGTCAATGGAGATTTGCGTAGGTTGTCGAGGTGTGAGGCGGTGGACGGGATGAGCGATTGGCAGGAGATCACGATCCGGGCGCTGCACGACCTGCTCGTGCGAGACCCTGGGGTCGAGGCGCTGGCGGTCGTGGGGTCGGGCGCCCGCTCCGAGACGGATGCGTGGAGCGATCTCGACGTGCTCATCGTCGTCAGGCAAGAGGCGTTCGGACGCTTCTTCCCGGAACTCGCGTGGCTTGAGCCGCTGGGAGGCGTCTATGCGTTTGAGCAGCACCGGCAGGAGACGCGGGCGGTGTCGCGGGTCTGCTTCGACGATCTGCGGCGACTGGATGCGATCGTGACGATCGGGGAGGCGCTTTCGCGGTCGGGCGATTGGTCCGGTCTTCTGGCGGGCGGGGTACGGGTGGTGTTCTCGCGAGTTGCCGAGATCGACCGGGTGCTGGGTGGATCGTATGAACCGCCGCGGCCGGAAGTATCGGACGCGGCGTTCGAGGCGCTGGCGCGTGGGTTTTGGTTCAAAGCGGTCGTGGCGGTGCAGAAGGTGGTGCGGGGGGATCTGCTGGTGGCGCTGCACCTGAGTTTGGAGTTGGTGCAGGAGTGTTGCGTGCTGGCCATGATGCTGCGGGATCGGGAGACGGGGAGGACGAAGCATCAGGGTGGTGTCGGGGATGAGTTGGTTGCGGAGTTGGGGGAGACGAGACAGCCGTACGCCGCGGCGGGGATTTTGGACAGCATCGAGCAGAGTGCGATTGCCTTCGATCGGTTGGCGGGGCGGTGGGTGGCGGGCTATCGGGAGAAGCGGGAGCCGTTGTTGGGGTGGGTTGAGGCGGCGCGCGTTCGGCCCCCCCTTCCCCCCAATCCTGGGGGGTGAACGCGCCCCCCTCCGTCTCCCCCCAGGATTGGGGGG